>NZ_JBJHZX010000005.1:0-187230 GCF_045310515.1 Candidatus Clostridium eludens
CATTTGTTGTCAAAGTAACTACCATCTCAACCACTCTTATATGTTTTACTATGTCTTAACCAAAAGTGTATTAACAAGCTATTCAAACACCATAAGACACTTTTTCAACCTATTTATGCGGGTTTATCCTTATTTTTCTCTTTCTTTTTTATATGTATTATTCAACTATAGTTTTTTAATACAATAGTTTTTTTAAGGTTATTCCTTCTATTCCATATAATTCGTAAATTGAATTAATTATTAGCTCTGCAGCCGGGCATTTATAAAAAACTTGATATATCAGGTTTTAATCTAAAATAGAAAATCGACTAAAATATGGTATAATGTTATCAAGAGAATAAAAATGTTTTTAGTTAGTCACCCTCCGGTATTCTATCTCTTTCAAAGAGGTCGTTTCGGTTAATCTGACAGCAAGGGGGGGGCAATATGAGTGATTCTGTTACTATTACATCTATAGTATGTGTTACTATCATAGGTATAGTAGGTATTTTTGCTATTCTTGCATACTTAAAAGAAAAAGCTATTCTTAAATATAAGAACAGCTCTAAAGACAGTAATAATGAAATATCTATTACTGTTGATAGTGAAGAAGATAAAAACTCAAAAAACTAAAAATGCACCCATTCCACTAAGTGCATTTTAGTTAACTAAAAGCTTTGTAAAATATAAACCGAAACGGCTTCTTTTAAATATATTATACCACAATTACATTAAACTTAAACTTATTTATTTAAATAGAATAGTATAAACAAAGCTGTCACTAGTGGCAAAGCACATTCTATAATTTAGTAATTTATGTTAGATATCTTATTTTATTCAGACAGAAAAATTATTTTGTTAGAGTATGAATGGTATGACCATATATAAATAATAGCATGATACAAAAAATGAAATTTTAAAAGATATCGTATTAAAAAATATTTATAAAGGAGAAGTAGAATGTATGATTAGTTATGTAACACCAAATAATTATGTGATATCTATATTGTTATAATCTTTATCAAGCCAGAATGCTAAATGATTGCATAATGCCTGGTCTGCTTCACTCTGACTATTAAAAATATTCTGCCTGTCTTCAATGCTATCACCACAAATCTTATCTCCGGTGAGGGCAAAATACCTTCCTTCGCCATAAATTTCTATATCCTTTTTAATAACTTTTGAAATTTTGCCTTTAACTAGAATATGAATACCTGTTCCACTTTGATTTCTTTCCGTATAACTATTAAACTGCTTGATTATCCGTTGAGCATGTTCATTTATTTCACCATTTATGGTACAATTATCTATATCAACACCCGTAATATCAGTATTTGAAAACATAAAGCCTATACCTGAATACTTGTTACTTTTATTAATGTATATTTTCACAACAGTACTAAAGGTTATCCAGGTATTTGGATTAGTGCTACTCTCAACCTTATCATTTGTTTGGTAAGGTATTTTTGTCTTTTTACCTTTTCGGCTTTCCAGCCTCCATAATACCCAGTTATTATAATTTTTTAATTCTTGTGGAATTTTATCAAAGTTATTATTTATATATTGCATATGTTACCACCATACTTTTTTTGCTTTTAGAATAGTATCATCTCTAATCCACTTTTTCTTTTGTGTCATGTAATATCTAACATACATATTCTGACAAATCTTCTCCTAAGTTATCCCTTAAAAATCTTTCTAATTCAAACATTGGTACTTTCAACCTTCCAAGTTTTAAAGCTTTTATCTTTCCTTGCCTTATTAAATTATAGATAGTATTTGTACTACTCTTTAATATTTTTGAAGTTTCTTCTACCGTAAATATCATATTTGGAAGTTCTCTCTTTTCTATTGATGCCTTATTCATATTAAATCCCCCTTATAACTACTTATATTGCATGTGAAAAATCCAATATATATGCTTTACATTTTAATTACCATGCAATAGCTTAATCAGCAATAATCTCAGTTACATCAACATTTAAAGCTTTAGCAAGTAGACCTACAGATTTTATTGACGGGGTACTAGCACCATTAATTATTTTTGAAACTGTAGCTCTTCCAAGTCCGGATTTTTCCGCTAATTCATTAACTGATAAGCAGGATTTAGCTTGCGCTACCTTAAATTTCTTTAAATCCAAATTCATTTTTTCTCCTCCTTAAATACGTACTTTTATTTCGTATTGTGTTATTATCATAATCAGAGGTGATATTTTGAGTATTTCTGAAAACATCAAAAAATATCGTAAAACTAGAGGTTTTACACAAAAAACTTTAGCATTAATTCTAGATAAATCTGAACGTATGATACAAAAATACGAAAGCAGTGAAGTTACTCCTAGTATGGAAGTTATTAAAGCTATTTCAGCAGCTCTTAGTATAAAAATTAGTGATTTAATTGAAGACTACAATACTAAAGATATTACTAGTGAGGAAGCAACATCTTATTTTTTAGAGCACTATCTATATATCTTGGGTTACGAAATTATTCGTGAAATGAAAAATGGCTATTTAATTCTTAAATCAAAAGATGGAGAGTTTGAAATAAATTTGTTAGATATAGAAGACTTGAAAAGCAGTAGTAAATCTTTTATAGAATTTAAAATGTCTCAAATAATTAAAAAATCCAGAAAAATCGGAAAGTAATTAATATAGAGCTGCTACTATTATTTTCTGTAACAACTCTATATAAAAATAAAAAGGAGAAGTGATAATTTATGCCTGGAGTTTATAAGCGCGGTAACGCATGGTATTATTATTTTAACACTGCCAAAGTAGGCAACACCTATAAGAAAATTTGTAGGAAAGGGAGGAGAACTAAAGTTGATGCTGAAAAGGCTCTTAGAATGGCTTTAAATGAATATGAAAACACTGGGAACACTAAAATGAATAGTAATATAAGTGTTATTGATTACTTTAAATATTGGCTTGAGAATCACGTTAAGATTAATTTAAAGCTACATACCTACAATGCATATGAGGGAGTTGTAAAAAGGCATATAAACAAGGATTTAGGAAATTATAAGCTTAAATCTTTAACCCCAAATATACTGCAAGAGTTTCTAAACAACAAAAAATTAAATGGATACACTAAAAATGGCATCTCTAATTTTTATGGAGTTCTTTCTGGAGCTTTAAAGATGGCTGTACACCCATATGAATTAATCAAGGAAAATCCCATGACATATGTTTCTATGCCTAAATTTAATACTAAAAAATCTGATGAAGAAATGGCAACATTAACTATGGATGAAGTAAATAAAATACTTGATAGGTTTCCTATGGGCAGCTCTTTTTATATAGTGGTGCAAATAGCCTTTTATACCGGATTAAGAGCTGGAGAAGTGGGTGGGCTTACTTGGGATAATATTAACTTTCAGAGTAAAACCCTGACTGTAGAAAAGAGTTTATTAAAAAGAGGTCCCATATGGGAATTTGACACACCTAAAACAGACAGCTCTAACAGAACTATAAAGATAGGTGATAGTTTAATTAGTATTTTAAAGCGTCACCAGAAATGGCAGAAAGAAAATCAATTAAGATATGGCAAATACTATACCAAAACTGAATATAGTTTTCATGGAAAAATTTATAAAACTACTGACCTAATATCTACTAAAGAAAATGGCCAATTGATTTCAACTGAATCGTTAAAATACCTAAGCAAAGTTATTAATTATGATCTAGGTATTAATTTTCACTTTCATATACTTAGGCATACCCATGCTACTATGCTACTAGAAAATGGAGCTAAACCTAAAGATATTCAGGAAAGATTAGGTCATAGTAAACTTGCTACTACCATGGACACATACTCTCATGTTACAGATAAAATGAAACAAGATACTGTGTGTGGATATATTCGAAACTTTGGTAGCAAAAAAATAATTACTACGAATCCATTTTCATTGGTAGTAAATTCGTAGTAATTGCTTGTTTTTTATTATTCAAATTTCCTTTAAACCCTGATTTTACTTAGTTACTTTAACCACACATTCTACATGCCTGGAACGCTTGAAAAGAATATAGTAGCCTTATTTTCTACCCCTAGTTTTTTATTGTATTGGACGCTCCCTCTATAATCTTTAATTTTCTCCTTTAATAATAGATATCTTTACTTTTTTAATATTTTCTAATACTGAAAATTTACTAATTCAATCTAAAACATGTATATCTTTTGTTTTAAGTAAAGTGCATCATTAATTTTCACTTCAACTTTTAAATTTTGTAGAAATCACACTAATACTACAAATTATTGCCACAGCACTTTTTGTACTTTTTCCCACTACCACAAGGGCACAGATCATTTCTTCCAATTTTAACTTTTTTATTTGGATTTAAAAAGTTAATAAATTCATATATAATTGTTGTATTTTCGAAAACAGTCTTCAATAAGACCATATTATAATAATTTATTCCATTATCTCCGTACAAACAACCAGCACGTAAATTATGATAAATGTCATTCCTCAATTGAAATAATAATTTATAATTTTCATCATTTAAGATGCTTTTTATTTTGTTAATAATTATACCATTATCTAATTTAGTTTGAAATTCTTCAAAATATTTAATATCTGTATACTTCACATTATTCTTAGCAATGTATCGTGATAACTTATCATAACATGAATAAAGCCTAAAAAGAGCACTATAAAGCAAATATTGCTCATCTATTAAACTATCTAATTGCATAATTCCTATATTACTCCAATATTTATAAAAGCTATTACCTGCTATATTATAAACATCTACAATACAATGCACTGCTTCATCCATCCTAAAAAATATATCAATAATTAAGTTACTTTTGTAATCAGATAATTTCAAGAATAGATCATTTTTATACATCTGCAATTTTTGTAAATCTTCTGAGTCGTATTTTCTAAAAGTAATTTTGTCATCAAACTTCAAGAACTTTTCAATCATTGGAAAAGTTAATATCTGATTAATTTCTTTGCCATTGCTTACTTGTATAATAATTTGATCCAATAAGTTATAAAATTCATTTAAGCAAAAAATTATGTTCTTAATTTGGGGTAAATATATATCTTTATCTACTTTATTGCCATCTCGATTCCAGTATTCAAAACTTTCATTACCATGTGCTTGTATATCTTCATTAATTACTTTTGAATAATAAGACAAATCATGATCGTTAGATTGCCTAATACTTTTCAATTCATTATATAAGTTGTTGCTTTTAAGCCTTTCAAAAATTATTTTATACTGAGAATTTTTATAATCAGAGTTCTTTTTAAGAAACTTTTCAATTTTAAATGTCTTGTTCAATGATAAATTAGACTCAAAACTGTATCTATAAAGAATACCTAGAATTACAAATATTCTTTCATTTACTTCAAATAAATGCTCTACAGAATTATTGTAAAAAAATCTTCCTGAATAAAAATGTTTTGTAGCAAGTTCTATTCCATAATTCAGTAAAATAGTATCCTTACAACACATATTTACAAAAAAATGTGTATCTTCTATTAAGTTAATTAAATATCCAAATGGCGTAATGTTTGTTACTTCTTTCAAAGTATTATTATTAAGATAATTAGCCATTATATCATCTAATCTCTCGTCTAACTGACTCGTTCTTTGAAAAAATGTCTCTATTGTTTGTTTTTCATCATATGTAAGCAAACTAAGTGTATTATTTACTGTTATCTTTTTTAATATTTTATTGCACTCTTCATCGTCAATCCAAAAATTTTCTTTAATTTCCTGTGATGTATAATACCCACAAAAATCATTTTCTATCATGATATTAGCAATATTTAAATTATCGATATCACAACCATTTCTACATTCACAGGCTTTGTCATGTATTATATATAAAGAATACTCTTTGCAAACAGGACATTTATACTTTTTTCTATAATTTAAGCTTTGACTATTCCTAAAAATTTTCTTCCACATAATTATACTCCTCTTAATATTTTTAATACTCCACTAACGTATTTATATTTTCAACAAATTAGGCTTTTATAAATAAGTAAATCTTTTTATAATATAAGTTCATCAAATTTATCTCTAAGATAATTGTTGATTTCTTCAACATCGCATCTTTGGCGAAAAATTATCAACTCTTTAATATCATCATCACTAAGCACAATAATATACCCTTGTCCGCCTTTTAAAGCATCTTTGCATCTATTGTTTAAACTTTTTTTATCTTCTATATTTCTGCAAACAAGAATTCCAAACTTTCCAATATAATTATTAAATCTTCCAATAAGTTGATCTATTTCTGGATTTAATGGAGTTGACGAATAATTCTTACATTCAATTATAATTTTAGGACAAAATACTTTATGCAAACTTCCTAATTCACAGAAAAACCCTTTTTCTGCTAAATTATCGAACATTATATCTATTCTTTTTCTACCTTCGTTTATTTCAGCTTCAATTCTCTGTCGTAATACATAGCCTTCAAAAATAAAATTTAAGGCTTTGGTAATATACTTATGAAATACTATAGCATCTTCTTTTCCTGGTTTTATTTCATCTAACTCTTTAATTAATTTAATAGCATTTAGCTCTTCATCTTCTATTTTACTCGAGTTTTCTTCTTCTCTATTTATATGTTTTTCAATTATCACTTGCTGTTGGATACTCTTTAGCTCATTTTTTTTATTTACACTAAAATTCGAGGAAGCTTCTATTATTGGTAAATCACTATTTTCCTCAAATTCATACAATTTATTTTTATGATAATGAAATACACCAGTATTATCTGAATGCACTTCATTATCATCACATAAATATTCTTTATTATCTAAAACTTTTATAATGTTCTCTGCTATTCTCTTTACTACTTTAACTGAAGAACATCCAGCAGCATATTTATATAATCTATTTTCATTAAAGCCTTTTGAAAATTTAAAATCACAAAAACCTTGCATCATAAAGCATTCACTCGGAGTTAGCATCCTAATACCATAATTATCCTTTATTACAGGAACATATTGCGGTTTACTTATATATGATGTTAGCGCTGGACAAATATCATAATTTCTTACTATTTTATTATCATAATTTGGCTGTTTTCTAGATATTAATTTAAGTTGATAAATCCTGCCTTTTACTTTTACTTCCTTATTAAATATTTTGTAGTAACTAGAATTTTCATTATAATAATAGTCTTCTTCTTTTTTATCTACTGTATCTATAATATCATTTATTTTCAAATCTAATTGAATCTTTTTGGGGAATTTAAATATCTCAAATTCTTTTATATCCCTGAAACCCACAATATATACTCGCTCTTTATTATGAGGTATATTTCCATGCTCCTTAGTGCTAAGAATTTCATATTTTATATAGTATCCTATGTTCTTAAGTTCTTCAGTAATTATCTTAAATATTCTATCATTCGTATGCGACACCAAGTCTTTAACATTCTCCAGCAGAAACGCTTTTGGTTTCTTTTTATTTAATATCCTCAAAATCTCAAAAAACAAGATTTCTCTTCTATTATCAAATCTTCTTCCTGCACCTGAAAGTCCTTGACAAGGAAACCCACCAACTAATATATCAATATCAGGAATACTTTCAGCTTCAATTTCTCTTATATCCCCTTCAACTAGACATACATCACTAAAATTTTCTCTATATAATTTACAAGCATTCTTATCTATTTCATTTGCCCAAACAATCTCCGCTCCTGCTTGTTCAAATGCCTTTGATAAACCTCCAGCACCAGCAAATAAGTCTCCTACAGTATACTTATTATTCAATACCAATCCCTACCTTCAAAAGTCATCATTAGGTCTAGTAAACAAGAATATTAGACTTTCTATACATATAAAATATCCTCATTTACTACGTGGTATTATTTTACTACCAATCTATTCTATTTTCAATTCAAATTCTTTCTTCCACTCTCATCCCATTCCTCAATACAAAAACAAAATGCGTTGGTGAGATAATTTCTATCTTATCTACCAACGCATTAAATATTTTATCATCAAATTTTGTAAGTAAGCTTTCCTGCTCTTTTATAACTTTTATAATTTCAGCTACCCTTTGTTTATATTGCTTTACATCCAATTTTCCTTTTTCAATCTTAGCTTTCTCCTGTCTCAGTTTCTCAAGTTCCCCAGAAAGTCTTGCATACTCTTCACTATAAACTTCTTCATCCATCTTCCCTTTAGTTTGCAGCTTTATTAGTTCTTTTAATTCTTCCTTTGCAGATTCAATCCTAGTTTCAATTTCTATTAAATCAATATTTTCAGCTCTCTTAGATAGTACCTTTTCTATATTTTTGCTTATAGTTTCAATAAAGTCCTCGCTATAATTCTTTAATCTATTGAATACATCTACAAAAGCTTTTTCTAGTATCCTTTCATCTACTGATTTTGCAGTACAGGCATCTTTTCCCTTTTCAATATATGTTTTACATTGCCACACTATTTTCTTTGAGGAGTTTGTACTATTCCAAGTTCTTCTTCTAAAGGTATTTCCACAATCTCCACAGATTACTTTCCCACTAAAAGGATATTTACTGGAGTATTTACTCCTATCACCTTTTATATTCCCTTTAAGCTCTGCCCTCCCTTCCTTTTCTTCCTGAACTTTTTGAAATACTTCCTTTGGAATAATAGCTTCATGGTTATCCTCTATTTTATACTGTTTATCTATTCCCCTATTTTTTACCCTTTTATGTGAAAGGTAATCTACTGTTATGGTTTTTTGCTGAAGAAGTATTCCACAGTACTTTTCATTTGTAAGTATTCCTATAATTGTAGAGTCCCACCACCTTTTATTGCCTGTACCTGTAGGTATTCCATCCTTTTCAAGTTCCTTTGCTATTCCCTTATAACTTTTACCTTCTAAATATTCCCTGTAAATCCTCTTTACAACTTCAGCTTCCTTCTGGTTTATAACAAGCTCACCATTTTCATCCTTATCATAGCCTAGAAATCTTGTGGTATTGCAAAATACCTTGCCATCATTAAATCCTTTCACTATACCCCACCTTGAGTTTTCAGAAATATTCCTGCTTTCATCCTGGGCTATGGAAGAAAATATAGTTAAGAATACTTCACCTTTTGAATCCAGAGTATCTATATTTTCTTTCTGAAATAATACTGAAATCCCTCTTTCTTTAAGTTCCCTCACATATTTAAGTAAGTCCATTGTATTGCGTGCAAACCTTGAGATTGACTTTGTAAGTACTAAATCAATCTTCCCTTCCCTGGCATCCTTTATCATTCTTAAGAATTCAGTTCTATTTTTAGTTCCTGTTCCCGAAATCCCCTCATCCGCATAAATATCAACATATTGCCACTCCGGGTTGCTTTGTATATAATTTGTATAGTAACTCACCTGATTTTCATAACTTTCAAGCTGTTCTTCATTATTTGTGCTTACCCTGCAATAAGCACAGACTCTTTTCTTTTTAATGACTACCTCTCCATCAACCTTTTCGTATACTCTTGTTGGAATAATCTCAACAACTTTTTTCTTTGCACTTAGTGCCATAGACATCCTCCTTTATATTCTCAAAATTTATATTCTTATTGCACGTTCATGTTATAATTGTTCTGGACACTAATCAAGTTAAACCATTGATTTTCCTTAGGTTTAAAGCACTTTTTATTCTCATCGTCTATGGCTGCAAATTCTTCCTCTGTAATTATGTTTTTATCTTTTAAATCCTTTAATATATGTACACTTAATAAATAATTTATGTAGTTTTCATTCATTAATAAACATTTCCCCTTTCCCCATAAAAAATAAGCAGGTTACTTTACCTGCCCTTAATGTTGAAATTTTACCATTCCCCTTTTAATTGAATATCCTGTGTTATAGTTCCACCACTTTCATTACTTACAGCTGTCAATACAAGTTTTGGCGTACTCATGCTTTTATTTTCAATCTTTACAGAATAGTTATTTAATACTGTATAAGCATAATTTGCTGATGGCACACCATTTGAATCAAGTGTAAAAGTATAGGTATCATTTGGAGCCAGTACTCCATTTATGTATTTTTCCATACCAAACATCATGGCATAATCTTCTATAATGGAAAAGCTATTATAGTTCTTATCCGTTCCATCAGTTTCTGCTTCATACATTTTATATGTAACTGTATCGGGTTCCTCATCAACTTCAATATCTAAATCCAGCTTAACATTCGGATTGCTTTCCATATATACTGATATAGTCACCTTTCCCAAAGCCACAGGGTGCACAACTCCATTTGAAACAACAGCAATATTTTCATCTGAACTCCGCCATATAAGTGAAGCCCCTGTATATTCAGAACCATTTTTCAGCACTACAGCAGTATATGTATAATCTGAGTCAATATTAACTGTTCGATTCTCATCATTTACAGTTATTCTCCATACATCAATTAAGTTTTTATTGGCAATTTCATTTTCCATATCATCATTGGCACCTATAGAATCTTTTTCAGCGTGAATTATGTTGAGTCCATTTCTACTGCGGTCAACACCTGATACCTTCCACACATACCCCAGCTTTACAAACCTGCTGTTAACATCTATTTTATTAGAAATGGTATCCATAGGTATAGTAACAGTAACTTCACCTGCTGCTATATTTATAACTCCATTTCCACCAATAGATACACTTACAATTTCAATGATAGAATCAAATTCATTTAATACTCCATCAATTACAACTTTAATTCTATAGTTGCTCCTTCTTATTTTTGCCTTATAAGATATACTCTCTTTATTTTCCTGGCTTATTACAAACCATTTTTTATTTTCATATTCAACAATATCTCCTGTCTGTATATTTGCATCTGTTCTTATGTACAAATCATCATAATAATCCTGATTTTCACTGGCACTGCTTATTACTGCTGTATTGTCCATATTATTGATTTTTACAGGCTCCCCTTTTTCAAATTTAAAAAAGTTCCAGAATTTATCTATTTTATTCAAGTATTATCACGCTCACATTCGTAAAGCCACAGTTCCATATAGTCACTCCATGTTTTAATTTTCATTACCTTGTAGAGCTTATCTTGAAATTTAATATAAGATTCCATATTTACTAAAGGTATAATATCGCAAAAACCCCGTTTGGTAACATTAATTTCAATTCCATCTTCAAACATTATAGATTTATCATAGGGCTGTATATCAATATAAGCTTCAGTAATCTTATCAAAACCGCCACTTAATATATCTACTTTTGTGTCATTAAACATCATATCCACCTACTTTAACTTTAGGAAGTGGAAGGGCTTTTCTAATATTTTCAGGAATGCCACTCTCAAAGGTTATACTTCTTTCACCTTCGGTTTTCTGCTTATAACCCAGGCTGTCTCTATTTTTATAGAGATAAATTGAATAATCTACAATTGTATCATTGTAATCTGATGATAATTCAGTAACATTGCAATATCCAAGTATACTCTTTAACGCCACATTTAAATAATGATTCAAAATATTATCCTTTGAAGTATCTGTACTATCAATGCCCAGCAGTAATTTCATAAGTTCCAGCATAAGCTATTCCTCCATTTCTTTTAACATTTTAACAAGTTCATCTTTTTTTATGCCAATGGCATTAAAGCCTTTTCTCTTTGCATATTCTATTAATTCTTTATAGTTCATTTTTTCAATTACTGCATATCCATTTTCATAGAACCAGGAAATGAGATGGGGGATATGTGTCTCCCCCACACCATTTACAAAGTTTACTCCTGCGGATATACCATTATATTTTTCATTTTTTGAATATATCCTTGCCATATGTATTACCTCCAGTTTATGCTACCTTGATATTTCTAAATACCCCTGCACTTTTAGTTGTTTTAAGGGCAACTGCTGCTACCATTTCAACTTCACCATTTTTTACAGCTCCAGAAGTTGAGAAGTCTGGAAGCCATATTTTAACCAAATCCTGATTGGCAAGGGATACCGCATGGAATCCATCAAGGGCAAGTGTTACAGCATAAAGATCTGTAAGTCCAATTATCACATCAGTGCCATCGGGTTTTCTAGTATCTACAATGGAAATTACAGGATCATTGCTTCCAACTTTTGCTCCAAGATCCACAAGGACAATGCCATCATAGGCATCTACCTTTCTGCCAAAAGCATCTTCACTTCGAGTTAAGTACCCTGACCTCCTTGCTACAGATTTAATTTTAGTTATAAGTTTTGAATTACCTCCAAGAAATGTAGGTTTTCCATCAAGGTTTGATAGGAATTCATCCAGTAAATCGAGAAACTCCTTATAGTTTGTATCAAGTGATGCTGATGTAGATAAATCAATAAATGCTCCTGAATTAAATTCCGTACTTGAACCTGTAATTGCCTTATTGAGTCCATCAAAAGAATTAGTGTCAACTGCTGAATCTCCATTAATAATAGTATCGTGAAATAATGCCTTTGCAGCTTTAACCTTCTGCTGTACCTGTAAATTCACTTCATCTACAAGTCCACCTGTATTTGCTATAATCCTATCTATACCGAATGAACCACCAAAAGGTTTAAGTTCCACCGTATATCTGTCCTTAGTTACCTCCTGTGTAGTATATTCACTGTTGATTGCCCTGAACGAAGCTGTAGGCTGAGTTATAAGTCTTGTATAACCATAAGTAAGTGTTGCACCGTTAGTTCCGGGTGTTACTGCATTATCAAATGAAATATTGTCAAGTATAAAAGAACTCTTTCTGAATTCATCAATTACCCCCTTTTGGATATCATCCTGTGTATTTAATTTTGCCTGTTCTAATGTTACTGCCATAATAAATCATTTCCCCTTTCAATTTAATTTTTATTTGAATAATAATTTTTAAGTGCTTCATTTAAGTTTTTAGGCTTCATATTCTCCATAGTGCTGTTTGGATGAGTGTATCCTTCTCCTTTAAGTCTTGTCTCCACTGCCTTTTGAACAGATGAATTAAAATTTTCCTCAAAAACACTAATATTTTTAGCTGTGTTTTCCTCATTATCTGCAATAAAAAAATCCACCAAATCAACTGGCAAATTCTTTTCACTGGCTAACTTTACAGCTTTGCTTATTAATGTTTCATGTAATTTTTCCTGCTTCATCTTTTCAATTTCATTCCTTAATTTTTCAACCTGTATTTCTTTCTCATCTTTAGCTGGAAATCTCTTTTTAACCTCATCATCAATTAAATTTTCAAGGTTATTGGATTTCCAGGTCTCAAGTGCCTTATTAAAATGTTTGTCTTTAGTTGAATCCAGCCACTTTTTAGCACTTTCATCTTCAGCTACAAATTTTTCAATACCTTCAACACTTATTTTGTTTAAGCCCTGAAGATATTCCTTAACTTCTGCCTGCTCCTTATTGGTCTCAATAAACTGTTTTACTTCATTTAAATCCATGTTTTCCTCCTTCTTGCCCCTTTGACTTCATAGAACCAAAGATGCATTCATAATTTTTTACATAAAAAAGAACAGTTTAATGTCATATTCGGGACAGTTTATTTCGATGTTACTATTTAGAATCCCTAAAAATGGAGTTATAATACAAATATACTTTAACCCCACTTTTAAGTTTTACACCCATTGATATTACTGGCTTCAAGATACCCCTAAATCGTAACATTATGTCTCTTTTCTCTTAACTTTTTCATTCTCAATTTTGCTTTTTCCCTGTCATTTATCTTTTTACATTTCGCACAAAAGTGCTGCCTGTTAGAGTTAGCACTAAAGGAATCACCACATCTTTCACACCTAACTCTTGGCTTTGCTTTTATCTTGTCTACCCCATCCATATGGCGTTCATTTCTATATTCAAATTCCAGTTCAGCCTCAATGGGTAGAACTCCTTCTTCAAAATATCTACAGCCTGTGGACTCCTCATTATCGCAAAAAAATAAACAAGACCCATCAATATTGCAACAATAGTTATTGATAGAGCCTTGCTGTGTAAAATAACAGGCACACTTATCTTTAATAAGTTTCTTGATTTTGTTTGAATTTTTCATCTACTTCACCCTTATACTGGTATCCAACAGCAGTTACAGTTTGGATGTGCAGGAATGCCTGGTCTGTTTTTATCATCAAGTCTAAATACCTTTCCGTCCATGGCTTCACAGTACATACAGGTATTTTGGCATACATCTGCACACCACATACCTTTTTCTATTTTATAATCGGCAAATAATTTTTCCTGTGCAGCTGTAAAAACTCTGGTCTGCTCTGTATTTAAAAGTACTTTACTGCTATATGTACTTATTTCAAAGACATTTGATATATCTGTAATCATTTCATCCAGAGTTTTTCTATTTAATATGTTCCTGTTAATTTTATTGTAAATACTTTCTGCAAATTCAGTTATATTGTTTTGAAGCCTATTTGTAATGGTACTTCCTTGATAATTAGCATTAATTATTTTTCCTATTTCTTCTGGAATAAGTTCTCCTTTAACATCCATTTGTTTTACATCATTTAATACTTCAAGATTCTTAAAATAGGTTTCTTCATAAATATCCTTTAGCTCGTTAATGAAGAACTCATATTGAAAATCATAAAGTTCATTGGCATATTCTTTTATCTCCTTCTCCAAATCGTTCATTATGATATTCTTTCTAAAATTGCTTATCTTACCACCAGAAATATGCCTGTTATAATAATCACTGATAAGTGCTATTAATATAAGAAGATACTTCTTGTATTCTTTCTTAATTTCCTCCACATCACCATTTGCCTTGTCCATCATTTCTTTTTTGATTTTTACTATTTCATTTTTAACTAATTTATTCATAACAATTGTCCCCTTTTCTAATTTTGATTTTGAATAATATCTTTGTGATTAACATCAGTATTCCATAAGTCCAGCGTTTTTTGTTCAGTTCTATATTTTGTAACCTCAAGCCTTGGATTCTCAACAAACGGAAGAAGTGTAAGCAGTGTTTCCTGTGAACATACATTTTCAAGTTTTGTAATAACATCGGCAAGTCCTGTTAAATCTGTTGGTAAGTTTCTTGTAAATTTAACAGCTACATCCCTATAGTCATACTGTTTTCCCTCTTTCTTGGACAAAAAAATAAAAAGATTTTTAAGCCTCTGCTTAATCACCTTTTCCATAATAGCTTCTCTCATAGATACCCTGTTTTCAAGATTTAAGAGTTTATTCCTGAGTGCCAGGGATGATGTATTGGCTGCCCAGTTTTCACTGAAGTTTACCTCATCCATAAGATCATATATTTTTCTTTCAATATTATCCAGTTCAT
Source organism: Candidatus Clostridium eludens (assembly GCF_045310515.1). Lineage (NCBI taxonomy): Bacteria > Bacillati > Bacillota > Clostridia > Eubacteriales > Clostridiaceae > Clostridium > Candidatus Clostridium eludens. The sequence goes on from NZ_JBJHZX010000005.1 coordinate 15,184, forward strand.
TTTTAACAAAGGAATCATTTATATCTTTAGTAAGCCAGCTTACTTTTCCTCCTGATGGTACTTGAATAATGCCCATCTGCTTCATTTTACCTAAATCCTCTTCCTCAAGTTTTGCATTTTCTATAACAAGGTAGGCATTTCTATGGTCTGCAATTTCATTACAGAGGTCAGAGTTTATTGCATTATAGGCATCAAATAATGAAATAACATCCTGAAAACCACTTTTTCTCTCTGAATTTGCTGGGCATACTGTTACTGGAACTTTTCCAAATATATGATTATGGTTTCCCAAAAGCTGAAGTCCCCCTTCTGAATAAACAAATCCGTATGTACTTGCTTCTCCAATCTTATAGTGAAGAATTTGATTATCAGTATAAACATCAAGATATTCATTGGTATCAAACTGCTTTGTATATTTATGTACTGCCAGAAGAACATTTCTTTCGTCAGTTTCATCTTCTAAAACATAACAGCTAAGTGGATTAAATATTGCAGCTGAAAATTCTCCCTCCTCATTAACATAATTTAGTTCATAACTCTCACCAAATATTTCTGACTGCTTCCTCAAATTAATATTATGTTCTTTGTCCCAGTGGCTTGTATTTAAATCAATTGCATTTATAATATCTTCATCATCTGATTTAGAAACATAGTTTACAGGCTTACCCAGTAAATATCCTACTTCATTGTCTACAAATTTACGTGGAAAATTAAAAACCAACTTCATATTGCTCCTGCTGTCCTGCATAGTATAATTATTTAAAATGCTATGCCTGCCTTTATAGTAGTCCTTGTATATCTTCTTTTTTAGTGCATTACTATTTAGCTCATTTAAGCATTGTAATATTAGATTTTCCGTTATTTGCAAATTATCAGCTCCTTTCAAAAAATGGGCATAAAAAAGCCGCCATCGTTTTTGATGATAGCTTCTTGAGTTCCTTTAATAATTTTTTTTTCGCTGTTCAATTCCAGATAAAATTTTATCAAAACTATTTTTATCATCACTAAACACTCTTGCAATTCTTAACTCATTTTCATAAAATTCATTAATCATGTTTGCAGCAATAGGCAATGGAATTATTACATTTTTAAATATTAAGGCTGGATATCCATCAACTTCTGCACCTCTGTACAAAAATGTAACCTCTACCGATTGAGAATTGGGATATTTTCTGAATAAGTCATCCCATTGGTTTCCTTTGAGTGATTCATCTTCTTCTCTCCTTCTTTTATTCTGTAATTTCACTTGTAGATTAAAGTCATTCTTATAAGTACCTATTTTATTTGCATTATCATAATTCCATTCATATTCATTAAAGTTATTAACTAAATTTTTTAAAAACTCCTGATTCTTAGGCATTTTGATTCCTCCTCGTAGCCAATTCTTAAAAAATTATGGTTTCCTTTTAAAGACTGTAATATTTTCAGTATTTTCTGGAAGTTCAATTATTTTACTATTATAAATTTCTTTTTTAGCAATCGAGAGTTCTTTTTCTAAATTTTTTATTTTTAGTTCGTATCTTACATCTTTTATAGCATTGCTGACTGTTGATTGGCTTACTTCAAACATTTCTGCAATTTTTGTTGTACTAACATTTAAATCCTCATCATTGTTTAAAACATACGACATAAACTTATGTTTATCTGTCATTTTTCTTTTCATATTAGTGCCTCCTTTATTTAATAATTATCCGATAATTATTAAATAAAGTTTATCATACCCTGCTAGCTATGTCAATGCTTAGATAATTTTTATTCTGAAATTAATTACTTATTGCCCCTAATAACAACAATTATTACATACAAAACTAATCTTAAAACAACAAACTTCTATCATAAAACTTCAAACTCTGCACCCCCTGTACTAATTGAACAGCTCCATATAAAGAATCAGGTGCATCATCGTGTTTACAGTTTTTGTTATAATCCTTTATTTGATTATTGTACTGTATATTATCTGAATTAAATAAAATATACCCATTTTTAACATCTGGTTCAAGAGTTATAATTCTCTCATGCTTCTGTCCTTTAGAATTTATAGCTTCTACAGGAACATAAAATTTAGATTTCCATAACTCTTCCTCAAATTTCTGTTTCATATAGCTCTGTGCTTGTGTAGCCTCAAATCCTATTTTCTCAACTGGGTAATCCTTTAATTTTTCTACTGCAACCTGAAATAAATCATCAGGAAGAAGCTTATAGATAGTACCATCAACCACATACATCTGCTTAGTTTTCCTATGCCTTCCTAGTACAGTGATTGCTGAATAGTCATTTCTTTTTCCCGCTTTAATTGCTGGATCAATATACATCACAATTTCCATATCTTCAAAGTCGGGAAGTTTATTCCAATACTTAACATCCTGGAATATATAATCATCTGTACTTCTTGGATCATTTTGCATCTCCTTATAGAAACTCTTTTCCCCCATAGATTGTTTCTTGCACATAAGATAATAATAGTCCAAATATTCATCCCATAGAATCTCTGTGCCCTTTAGCATTTTCTCTTTATTTGCATTAAAAAAAGATAGAGCTGTTTGAATTCTATCTTCATCCTGTAAATTATTATACTTTATTTGCCACTCTGCCCAGAGGTCATCCCTTACAGACCAACTAATCACTGCTGATTTTTTAATGCTTCGAACCCCTGGAATTTTACCTTTTAACAATTCTGCCATCAGGTCTTCCTCATTTAAAATAGTGCCCATAACTAATATATTTGTATCTCTTGTACCTATTGGAATAACTACATCTGTAAATGTGCTTTTGACCTGTTCCCTTTTGGTTTCAGATTTTGCCGTATCATCTTTAAGTAAATCATCCAGCAGTACCAGTGTAGGTCTATGCTGTTTATAATGAATTCCTCTAAGTGAGCCATCAATTCCCCTTATCATAATACAGGAATCAATGCCACCTTTAGTTCTAATCCATATCTCATTATTATTCCATCTGTTTCCCTTCTGAATAGCAAAATCCTCAATGAGCATTTGATTTTCCTCAAGTTCACTCTTAATCATATCAAGAAAAGGAACAGCAATCTGCTCCGTTGCTGATATTATTAATGTAAATTGTGATTTATTATAAAGTGTAGAATACAGTAGAAATAAAAAAGAATTGATTGTGCTTTTACCATGTTCCCTTGGCAGTCCAAAAGCTTCAATCAACCCTTTATTATTAAGCATATATTTCAACTCAGCAAAAAGCTCTCTGTGAAATTTTCCAAACTTACGGTCAAAGTATTTGGGAAAATAACAGAGAGCAAAGAATTCTATATCCATCTCACCTAATAGCTTACGAAGTTCTGAAAAAGAAAACTCTTCTACAAGCTGCTTTATTTTCTGTGGTGAGAAGTATTTTTTCATGTATTGGTGTAGTAATTGGTTTTGCACATATTGTTCATTCATATAGATGGTCATTTAATCACCTCTTCTTACTGCATTTTATTTGTTTTCTGAAGATTATCATTTTTCACAACCATATCCGTGGTAAATTTCAGCATATATACTGCGCCTAAAATCATATACCAAAACATTATAAACCCAATTAATGAAATAAATACTTTAAAATATTTATTTAAATTTAATGGTAACACTGTAATAAACAGTGCCAATACTACAACAACCATTGAAGATAAAATAATTTTATTTAAAAATTTATATACACTTTTGGTTACAAGTGGAAACTTGTTTCTTATTCTATCAAAAAGTAAACTTCCTTTTAGCGATATCAATAAAGTTAAAATTAAACTGATAACTACAAATATAATTGATGCAAACATTATAACATTTGGCATTGTACCTCTAACATTTTTAATAAAGCCAAAGTAATATGCAAAAGTAGAGAAAATAGATATTACTATACATATAATTAATAAGTATCTTAAAAAGATGTCCTCAAATTTCTCAAATATTTTATTTATTTTTTTCATATAAATTCCTCACTTTACAATTGACTTATAATTCGAGCAACCACCTTCCTAGTGTTTATATAGTTTTCTTTCATTTTTTGATATAAAAATTCATGACCAACTGATGTTCTAGCACGAATCTTAAAACTTATAACATCCGTAAGTCTTGGATGCAACAAATTTACAAGTTCAACATTTGAATCATCATTATCTTTTTTAGTAATTTCAACAATTGGTCTTTTTTCTTTATCACTAATATTATTAAAATCATTAACTAACTTTTCCACCTCATTTATATCTAATGATTGTGTTTTTTTAGACGTGTTCACGGACAAAACAACCTCAAAGTTTATACCTGTACGTTCTCCAATTAGCCTTCTAGTTTTTCCCATAAGGCCTTCGCTTTCAGGGTCAAGTAACGCATCAAGCATAAAATCAGATCCCTTAATTCTTATTTTTTTAAAATATTCTGCATCTAATACCTTTTCTGCCTTACTTGGATCAACTAATATACTAAGTTCACATGCTAATTCGTCTATTAATCCTTTAATTTTGGCTTCTCTAATATACCTTCTTCTTAATAAGGTGAAATATGCTTGTATCTGATTAACCGATAATCCATAATTATTTGACTGTATCATAAGCACACTATATTTACAGTCATACAGTATGCTTATAAAATCTCCAATGTATTCATCATCAGTAAGTATTATATCCTGCTTTACTTTTCCAATTTGTTTTTTAGCAGGTATCATATTATCCCTCATTTTCGTCAATTGAAAACTAATAATATCATCCTTTAATGGGGTAAAAGTTCCTGGCTCAATTTCAACAACAATTCCACCAATATCTATTGAAGTATAAATTCCACTATAAGAGAAATATTCTAGCATAGACTTCATATCCCATGGGGTTGCCTTGTATTTATTATATGTTTTTTCTTGTTCTAATATTTCTTCTTCTTGTTTTAATATTTCCTTCTGTTTTTTAGTTAATTTTTTTCCCCCTCTATCCTTAATTTTTTGAATTATAACTTTTGTTTTTATTACCTTAGATAATATTTCCTCATCGACAACAAGCATAGATTCAAAATAATTAAATCTTATATTTTTATTAACAGTTTTTACAGTATTTTTTTCTTTCTTTAGCATGTTATTTCCCCCCAATAGAATATAATTCTTTCCTTTATTATATTTTTGAAGAGAAAATTTGTCAAAAATTTCTGCACTATTTACTGAAAGGGCAATTTTTCCCACACAGAAGCCCCCCTCCATTCAAGGCAATAAAAAAGGAATGGTTTCTACCACTCCAAGCCTTCTAATGCCCTGACCATATCATCTTCTGGTGTTTGGGTATATCTATTTGTTGTAATTATACTTTCATGTCCCAATATTTGCTGAATAGTTGTTATTGGCACCTGTTTCCTTACCAAATTATATCCAAGTGTATGGCGGATCATATGCGGTGTTACCTTGATGTGGAGCCTTTCAGCATATTTTTCTAGTATAAGGTTCACTGCATTCCGCTTTATTGCTCCTCTTTGACCAATAAATAAGTATTCAGAGCTATCATCTTGTCTTACTTTAAGGTATTTATCAACAGCTTTCCTTACATCCTTATTCAACGGAACAGTCCTTTTAGCATTTCCTTTGCCAATGACCTGTAAACTGCCTTTTCTTTCAGATATTTTTATATCAATCAGCTTAATATTTACTAATTCACTTACCCTAATGCCTGTTTGAAGCAACATCTCTATAATACATATATGCATCAGGTTTCCTTCCCGATGGATTTCATTTCTAAATTTCCATAATTGCCTATCCTCAAGTCCTTTAAACTGCTTTTTATCTTTATCCTTTATAATACCTATTGAAATAACTTTATTTATAATGTCTTCTTGTTTCAAATACTTTAAAAATGAATTTATACCGGCAAGTTTACGGTTGATTGTTATAACAGCTTCACCTGAACTCTGTAAATATTTTTTATATTCCACCAAGTCCAGTTCAATCACCTTCCCAATACCTGCCTTTGTTCTACTATCATACCAAGATATAAAAGCCCTGGTATCTCTTACATAACAAGAAACTGTATTTCCACTCTTATCCTTTGCTTGTAAATATTCTTCAAAACCCTTGATATAAACCATATAAAACACCTTCCTTCCATTGGTCACATGATACCTCTGAAAAGAATTAATCTCAATACATAAGAGCAATTATGCAATCAGTTTTTAATAATTTTCAACGGTTTTAAGCCATTGTTGGAAAGTGAAAAGCCATTTATCTCTTGAATTACTCACGACATAAGTATTAAGCATTATGCTTCAGCTTTTAAATTTAATCTTCCTTTGGTTCAGTTTCATTATAATCATTATTATCAGAATCATCAATAGAACCTTTTTCACTTTTAGGAACAGGTTCATCTGCAATAGAATAATCTGCATCTACTGTTTCATTATTAATCATCTCAAGGAATAACTTCTTCCTTTCCTCTTCTTGAGCTTTGGTATCAAGAATTATTTCCTTCCTATCACTCCATTTCTCAGGTGCTCTATTCTTTAGCCAAAATATCATTGCTGTTGGGTTAGGTGGTTGATGTTTCTTAACCTTTTCAATTCTAGTTCTCTTTTTACCATTGTTATCTTCTTCAATAATTGTTTTCACTTCTTCATATTCATATCCCATTGCAGATTTAATTAATGCTTTCTCAACTTCACTATCTATTGCTTGTTTGTAACTTTTAACAATATCTGATAAAACCTCATGCTCACGCATATATCTGTACCATGTATCAGGGTTTATATTTAATCTTTCACATATCTGTTTGTCAGTGCTTCCTTCAAGAATCCATTGTTTGATCTCGGACAATCGTGGAATTACTACAGTATCATACTTAGTTAATTCCTTGGTATTTACTTTTTTACTCATCACCTCACCCCCAAACTAAAAAAGAGCCTTGCCATTGGCTCTTACAAACTAATTATTTTTGCGTTACACACTTATTCTTAATCGATTTAATGCAGAAATATATGATACTAAAACAAATCATATATATCAACATACCCTCTAGAAAATATAAAATATTAAACCCGTCCTCAAATATATTGTATCTAAACCCTATAATCCCATTCACAATATCTGTTATAATACATCCTGCGAAGAACGCTACAAAGAAAGTCCAATCCTTCCAAAAGTGCTTTTTTTCATTGCCCATCCAATCTCTCCTCCTTCTTATGTAATAATAATTCATATTGTAAAGTTATTTATTCCCATAAATCGTACTGAAAGCTAATACTCAGTGAATTTATCACGTATATGCCAATAACATTACCGTCGGAACTTGATTTATACTTTCTTAACCTATAAAATTCCTAGAAAGTTGTATCGACTCTTATGGGTTTGATATCCTTAAATTTAGTAATTTCATATTCTATATCCTTAAAATCATTATTGAATAATGAAATGTATTTCAGATCTACTAGATTTATAATACTTTCAGGTAACTTATTAATTTTATTGTTATGAATCCCAAAGTACCATAAATTAGTTAGCTTGCCAATATTATCAGGAATCTTTTTTATCTGATTAAATGGTGCAAATAACACCCATAAATCGCCTAAATTACAAACCTCTTCAGGTAAATCTAGTATTCTATTGTTACTTAGATCCAGTACTGATAGATTTTTAAGATTTTCTATTTCTTTAGGTATACCTGATATAGATGTATTCTCTATCCTTAGCTCTTCTAGCTTGGATAAATAAAATATACTAGAAGGAATACTGCGAATTTGTTTTCCTGATATTATTAGACGATTTAAATTAGTTAAATTGCCTATGAATTCTGGAATTTCGTTTATATTGTCATCTAATATTGAAAGTCCTTGTAGTTCTTTAAAATCAGCAATAACTTCTGGTATTTGATGTAAATTCATATGTGATAGACTTAAGTATTTTTCTTCTTTATTTTGAAGAAGCTGTTCTATAGTTTTCTTTTTATCCTCGCCTAATTGTAAGTTGGGAAATTTATCTAAAATATCCTGTTTTTCCTCATGAGATATATTAAGCCATGACATTTTTTCATGAGCAACACTAACAAGCCATCCATTGTTATTTTTATCCAGAAAACTTAAATCCATTGGTAACTTCGGAAGATACCAATCATAAAGAGCATTAACTGAATTTTGTAATATAGAAACTGTGTTTTTATTGCATTGAAAATGATATATTAAAGAACATTCTCCATAACTTATAGTTCCAGGCCATTTGTTATGCTTGATTTTTTTAATTAAATAAGGTTTGAGTTGCTTCAAAACTTCTAAACCGCTCTCTTGAATATTACCACAACTCGAATTAACAACAAAAACAAACTGAGAGCATCTATTTGCTGCATATTCAATTAATATTCTATATGTTTCACCTCTAGGTTCTTGTAATATTGAAACCAATTTTCAACCCATCCCCTCAACAATTTACTTTTCTAGCTTTAAATTTTGACTCTTCACCATCGTAAAATATAAATTCTCCTTCTATTAAATCCTCATTAATAATTTCAATCCATCCAATTCCATTTACTGGTTCAAGTTCATCTGTGCCTACCCATTTAAATGTAAACTTTTCATTATCATTTTGATCTATAACTTTCCCTATAAAATCACCAGTAACTAAACCAAATTGAAATTCTCCGCTTCCATCATGATTGATCTTAATAAATGCCTGCACTTCCATATTAAAGTATTCTTCATTCCACATTTCCATTTCATAAACACTCCAAACACCTTGGAATTCCATAATTTTCATCTCCTTTTATTAATAATTTTATATTAACAAAAGAGTATGTACAACAAAAAAGTAAAAAGTGCTTCTCCAGTCCATAGTATTTATTTCATCTTCATCGTCTCAATCACTCCAACAGCTTTCAGAGCATCTCTAAAAGCACACATATATATTTCCCTGTAGATAATTGCTATTTGTTCATTTGTAACATCTCCATATTCTATAAATAGTTCCTGTAATTTTTTATCAGCTTCATCCATTACTTTATCTTGTACTTTCCTTAATTCAGTTTGTAATTGCTTATACCTTTCATCATTTTTACCTAAAGCAAGTGAAATATCATTAAGCCTTTTATCAATAAAAAAATCAACGAACTCTCCAAATTCTTCCAACATATCCATACCTCCAAATCTTATGTTTGTGCTATGTTAACTCTTAATGGATAAGGTTTCAAGTTATATTTCTCGATCTAAAAAGGGCATCTCCCAGCCCCTTTTTCTTTACTTCAATATTCCAATTTTCTCATCGAATTCATCAATAAACTTCTCATCTAATCCCCAAAATATAATTAATTCCTCATATAAATTCCTAATTGACTTCAAATCTTCCTTGGCACCTTCTTCTCCCAACACACATATCTTTTCCTTAGCTGTGGTCAGTAATCCCTTCAATGTTATCTTAATCAAATATTCAGTTTTCATTAATAATTCCACCTTTCCTTATTGCTTAGGTAGTACATTACCTCTACACTGATATAAAAGTAAAGTTGAAATATATATCCATTTTACCCATTTACACCTTTGCCCATATTGAAGCTAAAAATAATAGTGGTTCAATTACCCTACCTCAATAATAATATCGCAACAAAAACCCTCACAAAGCCAATATAAAAAGGGAAGCTTACTGTTCCCCATATACCTCTTTATTTTTCTTTTCAGGTTTGCCATATCTAAAAGCTCCATTCCCCGATAGCTTTTCAAGTAATATTTTCCTTGTAGCTTTATATTCAGTCCCAATCATACCTAATCTCAATAGCCAAGTTCTAAAAGTATATTTTTCATTGTCAGTACCTTTTACCCTGGCTGAAGCATATTTCAAGGTTTTAGAATTTTCATTTATCAACTCTATGAATTTACTATATGCTTTGAACCTTTCAGGTTCTACCTCACCTTCTAAGAATTTAAATCTAATAACACTGCTATAAAAATCAAATGTAATCCCCGGGCAGCTTTTTTCTCCTATATCATGTAAAGCTGTTTTAAAATCCCCTAAAGTTTCAATTTCACCTTTATTAATTCCTATTGAAAAATCATCATCTATAATATTTTCTGTAAGCCCTAAAGCTTTCTGTATAAGTTCCTGTTTACTATAAATCATATTTACTAGATTCTTCAGTGTAATTCCTGTATGACCTTCCATAGGAACTTCTATATCAAAAGCTCTGGTTTGCCGTTCTGCTTCCTTAGTGTCATTCAGCAATTCTTCAAGCTCAACTTCCTTACCTTCTGCATTTGTAATTTTTCCTTCTCTATCAACAATTATAAGTCCTGCTGATGTTTCTATTTCATATGCAAAGCTTGGAACTCCCATATACTGTGGTTTTACCTTGAAGTTCTCTCCTAATAATCTAACAATCTCTTTTCTATCCATATTCAATGACCTCCTGTATTTTGTTGTGTACATTAATCACTCTAAAAAACAGTTAAGTCAACTCAATTAAGGACATTTATGATAATTCATTATATGTATACTTATTTCCATCTCTTTCTATAATTACATCATCTCCATTTATTCCATCTTTATAATTAATCCATCTCTCGATTATTACCTGACAATACTTAGGATCAAGTTCTGAACCATAGCAAATTCTACCTGCATTATCTGCTGCAATTAATGTAGTACCACTACCAAGAAAAGTATCCAAAACAATATCCCCATACATACTTGAATTCTTAATAATATACTCAATAAGGGCAACTGGCTTCATAGTTGGATGAACATCATTAGCCCTTGGTCTATCAAAATTCCATATGGTACTCTGCTTTCTATCACCATTCCAGTAATGACTACCTGTAGGCTTCCATCCAAAAAGTGCTGGTTCATGCTGCCATTGATAGGACTGTCTTCCCATTACGAATGTATTCTTTACCCATATACAGCATTGGGAAAGTTTAAATCCTGAATCAACAAATGCTTTCCTGAATATTAATCCCTTGGCATCTGCATGGAACACATAAAAACTTGCCCCGTCATCTGATATTTCATAAATCCTCTTAAATGCCCCAAGCAGAAATTTATAAAATTCTTCATCATCAAGATTATCATTTTGAATAGTTAGGGCATCTTCTGTTTTTCCCACATAACCTATTCCATAAGGAGGATCTGTTACAGTAAGTTTTGCCTTCTTGCCACCCATTAATTTATTCATATCTTCAGCTTTTGCCGCATCTCCACAAATCAATCTATGTTTTCCAAGAAGAATAATGTCTCCTGTATTAATTACAGTTTCCTCTGGTACTTCGGGAATTTGTTCTTCCTCCTGTCCAGTTTCTTCCTTTATATATTCATCCCATAATTTTTCAGCTTCACTCATATCAAAACCTGTAAGCTCAATATCATAATTTTCTTCTTTGAGTTCATCTAACAAATGAGCCAATGCTGACATATCCCATTCACCTGTGATTTTATTTAATGCAACATTTAAAGCTTTTTCCTTAGTTTTATCAATATCAATAACAACACAGTCCACTTCATCATAGCCAAGTTGTTCCAATACCTTTGCCCTTTGATGTCCCCCAACAATTGTCATATCATTATTTACAATTATAGGCTCACAATATCCAAATTCAATAATGCTATTTTTTATTTTCTGATACTCAGCATCACCAGTTTTTAGGTCTTTACGTGGATTGTATTCTGCATGAATAAGATCATCTATTTTTATCCTTTTAAATTCCAATGTAATTCTCCTTTACTATATTTCAATTTTATATTTCCTCCAGTCACCAAATTTTGTTATAGGAATCTTCACACCTATTACTTGAAAATCTTCATATATTTCTACATAGACATAATTTTCGTCCTGAAATAAAACGCTAAATTGTACTATTTTAATAACCTCCAATAAAAATAAGAGCATCTAATAAGATACTCCTATCTAATAGCTTTTAATGGTGGATAATATTTTTCCATACTCTTCTCACCGTTTTCATTTGTTTTTAATGTATACATACAATTACCTAAGCCCATTTCATAAATCATATAATCATCAACTTTTTTCTTGGCCTCCTTATTTTTTGTAATTTGAAGCATAGTTGATTCGGTACAAATTTCAAAATAAGGCATACCATTTCTGTTGCTTTTCCACTCGTCCTCTTCTCTGGCATCTTCTATTCCCCACCAAAGTAAACTATAATAATATGGATAATAATCATCTTCGCAGTAATCAAAATCCTCCTTAACATTCTTTGAAGCTGTAACTTTATTAATTCCAATCAGTGAACAAAAATCATTGAAGGATATATTCTCTATAAGTTTACAGCACTCCTTGAGCCTATCATCTAATGAAATAAATAATTCTTCTATATATTCCACATTTTTACCACACATATCAGTCTTTTCCTTAAGATACATTAAATCATCATATTCCTTATTTGTTATTTGTTCTGCATTTAATATTTCATTTCCAGATAATCCTAGTTTCTTTCTTATATCAATAAGATTTTTATTATATATTTCTGACCATTCATGCTTTAGCTCCTTCCAACCTTTAAGTTCATCATTAAGGAAATAATAAGTTCTTTTAATCCACGCTATATTATTCTTAGCTTCTGCTTCAGTATTTATCTTATTGTATATAGCATAATAAGCTGTCATATATTCCGGGCTTAATTGTTGTAAAACCTCTCTTTCATGTTTATCCAGATTCTTATAGGTGAAAATAATTTTAGATAATAGTTTATTTCCTATATTGCTTTTAATTTCTTCTGTAATATTTGATTTTAAATTATTATACATAATATGAATCCTCCTTAATCCTAAATAAAAGCTGCCTACTCTTATTGAATAGACAGGTATAGTAACTATACTGTGTTTTATATTCTTTACTCTTTTATTGATTTTTTATTTGATTATCTTCCGTATAATCTCTTAATCTTCAACTAAATACTCTTCTTTTCTTTGATCCAACATTGCAATTATTGTTCTAACCTCAAGCAAGGATTATTGGTCGTTCCTTACGTCACTCCCATAATCCTGCTTTCCGTAAGAGCCACTAATTACAACGCTACCGCCAAAGAAAAGAAGCAAAAGAAAGCGGTTTATATTATATTTTATTATTTTCATTGACATTAGTACTAAACATATGTTATATTGTAATTAGGTTAATAGGTAGCTTTTTAAAAACACTGTCAGGTGGCTTGTTTGCTATGTTTGCAGTTGTTTTTTATGTTTTTTTATCCAAGCTTCCTATGTTATAATATATATAGGGAATTTGTAATTTTTTTTATATGAAAGAGCTGAAAATCCTTATATATCAATAGTTATAGTCCTCTATAATTTCTTACCTTCCTATTCTTGAATAATCTTAATAATTAATTCATTATCTTTTGTATAACAATTTAGTTGTTTTAAATCTGTCTTTTCTAGTATCCTTTTCTTTAATTCACTTACATCTCTAATAGATAGCATATTAGCCATCCATCTAAGTTTTATTTTTAAATCTGATTTGTACTTTTTAACAATCTTTTCTTTTTTATCTTTTTTATATTCCCATTTTTCATTATCATAAATCCCTGATCTTATGTCCTTTATCAAATCAACTACATGGTCTCTCTTAAATTTCTTCTTTCCTGATTCTATAATATTAATATTATGTAGCTGCAATTTAACAGTATCAATAGAATTACATACATTACTTACAATATAAAAATTACCTTTAGGTTCCTTATTTCTTGCTACACGTTTCATAGCTTGATAAAAATAAGATGTCATTTCATCTTCCATTAATTTGGTAAGTTCTTTAACTTTGAACTCGCATTGATATTTTTTGCCATTTGAGATAAAAATCTCATCATCAGTTAATTGTACTTTTGTCCAATATTCGTATAAAAACACATAATAGGCAAAGTTCATTCGTGGTGTTTGAATTATAAAACAGTGATCAAAATCTTTCCAATCATTTCTGCCCTTCATATCTTTAAAGTTAGTGAATTTTATATTATATCCTTCTATTTCTTTATCAGTAAAAAACTCTTCCTTCAGTGCTTTACATTCTTTATCATTTGTAATTACAAGAACTTTATTATTCTCAGAAACATTAGTTTTTATAAATTCAGCTATATTTTCTCTAAATTTTGTTAACTCTTTTTTCTTATTGCTTGTTGATGTATTGGTATATTGGATATTTAAATTACATTGTGAATGATCAATTACCCTCTCTGTATCAACTACATTAAAAAATTCTTTATTTAATACATATAAGGAATGAAACTTTGCTGAAGCATCTAACCATATATTATTCTTTAATTTTAAAAATTGAAAGCTGCTATCATAAGTATATAAATTTCTATTACCATTATTCGAAAGTGATAAAATTACATTTCCATTATATATTTCTTTATTCATTAGCTCAACTGTATCTATAATTTCTATTGCAGCACCCTTGTCTATTTTTATTATTTTATCACGATTTAAATCTTTTAATAATTGATTATCAAACGAATCTATTTGTTTTCTTAAATAATTAATAGATTCATTCAATACCTTTTCTGGTGGATTTTTAAAATTATCCTGAATAACATTTATTTTATGCATCTGATTTTTATACTTAGCATTTTCTTTTGATTGATTAATCCAATTTATTCTGTTAGCAATCAAATCTAATAAAGGTTTTGATATATCAGTCCATTGTATGTTCAATTCTTTATTTTGAGTTTCAATAAAAAGTGTCTTAATTAACTCGAATTTATATTCATTAAATTCACAAAATGAGTTGTCAACATTGTCAATTTGCTCATCAATAATAAGTGTATTAAAATTTAATTCAATCGCTTCTCTAAATTTTTCATGAATTATATTTTTGGGGCTACATAAATTTATATACATAGCATGAGTAATGACAACTACTACTTTTTCTATACATTTTTTATAATTGTTAGTGCAATGTTCCTTATATTTTTCATCTTTAAGTACAGTTTCTTTTGTTGTATAAGCTAATGCTACATTTGCATTAACCTTTTCGTTTATAGATTTTGCTATTTTTGCACATTCTTCAGCAAATTTACTAACAAAAACAAATCTCGTATCACCACTAAATAATTTATCTTTATCCTCTTCAAAATAGTCAGCAATTGCTGAAGCAGCTCCTGTTGTTTTCCCTCTGCTTGTTTCAAGAGAATTCACTAGGAAGTTTTTACTTTTACCATTTATTACTTCCCATTTTAATTTTTCTAAATCATTGTCTACCTTGATCATCTTACGTATGCTCACCTACTTTTTTCTATTTACTTAAAAGTTTTTTATAAATAGGATATTTACCCATAGTTTCTCTTAACTTGGGTGAATCATTAAAAATGTAAATTTGTCTATTTGAATCCTTTAAATCCGCCTTTTCAGTTACTTTTCCAGATCCATTAAACATAAGCCATCCAGCCATTCTTTCCTGCAATATTACAATTGTTTCATTCCCCATGACATTTGCCTCCATTTTCACACTTTTGTTAAGCAAGTATATTTTTTATTTTTTCCATTATCGCTTACTCCACAAAAGTGGGTCTGGAAGACTTACACTTGGTGAACAAGCACGATAGTGCGAAGTGAACCTAGTGTAAGCTTGCCCACTATATTGCTATTTCCGTTGTTGTTAACTTTAAACTCTTCTTACTCTTTGCTATATCAACTAATATTTCAAATTTAATATTTTTACATTTCAATAAACTATACTGATTAATTTGTACCCAATCCTCAAAAACTTCTAGCATATATTTTTCTTCCTTTAATAAAATGACCTTATTATCAATTACCTTAGCATCAAAATAAATATGCCCATTATTCTTAAGCTCCGATTGAATTAATTCTATAACCCCACTATCTAATACCCTTGCTCTTATATCACTTTTTACATCTATTACCTTTAACCTCTTCTTCCCCTCCAAATGCAGAGCTTTGACTATATTACTATTGTTTATAGCCTCCACTTTTATTTTCTTATATTTTTCATAAAGGTAAGATATTTCTCCATCTTCTGCTTTCTTATAAAGATACCTGTCGGCTTCTATCTTATTATTTAGGTAATAAAACACCGGATAAAATAAATTAATAATAAAATCCTCAGTGCAGTTTTTCATGTTTCCAATGGCATTGGCTATAGTGGCAAGATTATACTTACCTAGTATTTCATCAACCTTAACAATATATTTGGCATCCACTTCCTTATACTTCTTGTACTTTTCAGATTTAAAATATGCTTTGGTTACTTTATATTCATCCTCTTCCCATTGGCTCCAGGAAGCATTTTCTATCATTTCGTCTCTATGCTTAGTTTCTTTTATTTCCTTTTTGTAACATTCACTATTAATGTTTTTTCTTTCTTCCGTATAATCTTTATACATTTTTTCTATTTCTTCTACACATAAATTGTATTCTGACTGGATATAATCTCCATTTATTAATTTTTTCTGTATTAAATCAGCTTTATTATCAAATCTATGTGTGATATTATTTATCTCATTTAATAATTTATTTTCTATAATATTTGTAATTTTATCTAAAAGCCCAAAGGTATACTGATAATGATTTATATCTACATTTTCTTTATTTTCTTTATACTGTAAGAACCAGGCCTTCCTGCTGTATCTATCATTTATTATTTTCATATCAGCTTTACTAGGAAAATACAGAGTTTTAGGGGCATCTATACTTACCATGGCATTGTATAAAACTATATATATGTCCTTCTCATTTTCATAAAATCTCTGCTTAACGAGTTCCCTGTGCTGTTCACTTGCTTTATAAGTTGTAAGCCATTCTCCGCTTTCCAATTTTTCATTTACATAAGTTTTTTTATCTTCAGCTTCATCGATCCCCGAATACAGCACAAATTTTTCATTAACGGTATCATAATAGTCATAGGTCCGCTGACTATCAGAATTAATACTGGCACTCTTTAAAGCAATACTGCCGATTAAGTTTCCCGAAGCCCTATAGGTTGCTAAAAATTTATTTTCAAAATTATATTCCATAAGCTCCTTATGTCCATCATCAGTATTTATGAAATACTTACCATCCTGTGGAATTAATACAGCATTTCTTATAATATCTGAATCTATAACAGTGCAGGCATCTCCATCTGTGTCAGCTGAACTCATTAAAGCCAGAATGTCGCTTTTCTGGTTAAAATAAATCAGTTCCCTGCAATGGCTTAAATAGTTGTCCAGAAAAGCATTCCTAACAAATTTAACATTATGGATCTCACTATAGGCGCACAAGGGATTTCTAGCAATAGTTCTTACATCACCATCATTACAGTCACAACTGAAGAACTCTCCCTCTTTAAGACCATTATCCTTCTGCTTTCTATACATTGCATAATTCATATAGGAAATAGGATCTACCGCTATATACTTATATTTAGCTTTAGCCGTAACCTTTCCACAGGCAAGTTCTCTGCACTTCTTCTCAATAAGTCTGGCTAAATTATTTTTAACAAACTTTAGATGTATAAATTCCTCTGATATATTAAGAAGCTCTTCACATTTAGTAACCACATTATTACTAACAGCTTTAATTCCTTCCTGAAACTCTTCACTTTCTCCATCATCGTTTTTAATAATATTTTTGAAGAATAGCCTTATAGCATCTATATTAATTATCCATTCTTCTTTATCACTGGCCTTATCAAAAGGTTTTAATATTTTTCTATAAGTTCTAACATCCTCTTTTATTAAATCTATATAATCCTTTTTACTTAGAGCCAGTGCAGTAAGCAATTGATAATTTAATTTCCTGTATTCCTCAATATCCGCATCTCTTTTATTTATCTTTGTAACATATAATTTCACGATAATATTCTTATATTTTTTATCTACCTTAGAAAGTCTCATCTTATATGTTTCCATATTTTCATCACTTTCAATTTTATAATACTTTGCCAGCTTAACCATTGATTCATTTAAAAGCATTGTATTATCGGTAACTTCCTGCCATTCATTCCACATATCTTTTAAATAAAATTTATCATTTTCCTTCTTACAAAACTCTGTATCTTTTTTATAGAAAATATCCAAATATTTTAAAATATCAAACTTGCTAATCATACCTTTTATTCCAATACCATATCCCCTGATGACGGCAAACTCTACATCATAATTAATATCTAATTCTTTTTTTATCTGTCTAAAAACTTCAGGTGTTGCAATAGCTCCTCCATCAAAAACATCAATATTATCATCAAAATGGTAATCTATTAAATTATAATTTGTCCTCTCTTTGTCTTCACCATTTTTATCTTTAACCTTTTCAGTAAACTTCTCTACAGTTTTATAGTCCTTTATTAAATGAAATTTAGGCTGGGGTAATACAATAATATTCGGCATATCTCCTGCCATATAACAGCTGCTGACCCCTAGAGAAAGTCTGCTTAAAATATCCTTATTAATACAAATTTCTGCCTTACTCTCTTCAATATCCTTAAATTTACCTAGAGATATTAAATCTTCAAATTCCTTAGCAAAATCACAGAAATCTTCCCTTACAAATATAGTTTCACATTTACCCTGTTCCTCTTTTTTCATTCCCCCGGTAGTTGCAAACCATGCATAATACTTTTTATCATCAAATGTCAATCCATCATTCCATTCTTCTTTTGCTTTGCCTTCTGAAGCTGGAAGCATCACTTTTATTATTTCCTCTATTAATTGTCCATCTTCTAATTTTTCATTTTTATAGCATTCATATGCAAAGATAAGGAAGCTTTCCGTTAAAGTTATTATATTTTCTTCCAGATTCGTAGATGTGATTATACTATCTTTTACATTTTTTCTTCCAAAACTATAAATCTTAATTTGCCTTTGCTTCATCTATGTTACCCCCCATAAATTGTAAGAGCTCTGATGAATAACTGAATTAAGTCTAGACCAGCTCCTATTTTTTTGCATATGTTACAATATAATATCCTTGATTTTATTTATTGTGGTTTCCAGTTCATCTATAGAATCAAGGACTTTATCTTCATCATCCTCATCCATCAATTCAAAAGTATCCTCCAATTCAATATATTTATTGATACCCTGTATAAATTGTTTAATACTAAGTTGAAACTCTTCAATAATTGAGTCCTTATTTACCTTTGATGCATCACTAACTCCATTCTCTACAGCCTTTAATTCTTTTTTTGCTAATTTAATAGCTTCCTTTGCAGTTATTTCCTTCTTGACTACTTTATTTTTTAAATCATCTGAAATTTTATTTAGAGAGTCGGATTTCATTATATTTTTAGCACCTGTAACAGATGTATTTAATACCTCAGTTAAAAATTCAGCATTATTTTTTTCTCCTTCCCTTTTTAATTTGTCAATTTCCTTTATTACAGATTTAGCTTTTTCATAGGTTTTTCCTGAACCAATTCCTACTTTGTGGGCTACAATATCTCTAACTCTTCCTTCTTCCTGAGTGGGAACCTTTTCCCTAACTGCTTGAGCTTTATCATTGTTTTGAGTTGAAATTCTTCTTTGGTCTGCCTTTTTCTTTTCAAGTTCTTCCCACAGTATAGCTTCCTGACCTTTCTGGTAAGTAGTTTTTTCCCTTGCTTCATTTTCAAGGAGTAACCTCTCAAGTTCTTCATCAGGATTTTGAAAATTTACTCTTTCATAAGGTATTTCTTTAATATTTAATAATAGACATGCAGCATATCTTCTGTGGCCGCTTACTATTACATTATCTTGAGAAATAACTAAGGACTTAATAAACTTACTTTCATTTATCTTATTTGCTAATTCCTTTATGTCCTCTTCTCCATAAATTTCCCTGTTACGAGGGTGTGGTTTTAATAAATTTATATCTATCATGTTACTCAATTTAGTTCCCCCTTTGTTTCATACTTAATTAAGCTTTCACACATTAGCTCCAATCTTTTATTTACCTTTTCTTTATTGGTTGTATTACGGTTACAATAGGAAGCATATTTCCATTTGGTATTATAATTTTTTATAATGTAGTTAGCCCATTCTGTAAATTTGTCAAATGGAATTTGTGAATCTTCTGATGTCTTTAAGGCCATAGCAAACATTGGTATGTTTATCTTTTTAATCAATTTGTTTTTTTCCTTAAATGCATTATTCAATTTAACAAATAAATTTTTACATAATTCTAATTCCTCTTCTTTATAAGTTTTTCTATATGATTGCACAAATTTTAAAACATCCTCATTTCCAAACTTAACAAACTTATAACCCGTTGTAAGCATCAAGGTTTGCAATACACAGCTTTGATCCTCGGACTTTCTAAGTTGGGCTTTTGAGAAAGATGCCTTTTCCTTAAAAAACTCTAATTTAAGAACTTCGTCAACAAAATCTATTAAGTCCTTTCCCAGTCTTACTCTCGTTTTTTGATCTTTAGTTAACGCTGTTCCATTGTTTAGCCTATAAAATATTTCCTCTATTTCGTCATCCGTACAATCTTTAAATATATACATTAATAAATTTACATCTTCTAATTCTTGTTTTACATCTTCAGGTAATTCAGAAAACCTTAAACCACCAATGTTGTATTCAACCCCATTAATATTTACCTCTGGAACATTATCACCCAAACTCCATTCATCTTTTACATAGCTTGCCAGGACTGTGAGTCTCTGTTTACCGTCTAATATTGAATAATCACTGCCTTCTTCAATTGCATCAATTGCATATATAGGTGGTATAGGATAATCACTCAATAAGCTGTGTATTAGTAAATCTTTTTGTTCATCTGTCCACTGCTCTTCTTTTCTTTGCATTGGATGATTAAAAAGAATTCTATTTCCTTGTATATCTTTCATTAGTTTTTTAACAGTCCTGGACACACTAAATTTTTTCATAATTGTAAATCCCCCATTTAATTTTATCTTTATTACGTTTAATCAATTTCTAATTATCTGGATTTTCATACAAAACAAAAAATTCCGCTAACTCAATACAAAATTTGTGAAACCACAATAAACCCTTCACTTTATGCGGGGCTTATGGCTTTGTATCAAATTAACGGAATTAAAATATATTCCCATAAGTAGTTCTCCTTTCAATCTTTTAACATAGAAAACAGACTGAAAGTAAGAGCCATAATTATCATTATTTAGTTGTTATATATAATATAAATTTCCAGCCTATTTTCTATGTAGATTGTAGGATTTACTACAACATTAATCTTTATATTGCAATTAACTACAATAAAAATTGTTTTAAATAGGCATAACATGAAATTATAGTATCATATGTAATATATTTTGTCAAATATTCCTGAAGAATTTTTAAAAAAACACCAGATACTAATGTAACTGGTGCTGAACTCTATTTACTAAACATTTTTTTTAAGGAAAATTTTCTGTTATTATCATTCTCTTTTTTTGCTTTTAATTGTACCTTCCATAAAAAATCTCCTTTTGCAAAAACAAACCCATCCTCGATTATAGTTCTATACTCATTTTCATTTGTATCATATAATTTTAACTGAAATATAAATCTTTCATCAGTTATCCCATATTCACTCAAGCCAAGTTTTGAACAATCTGTTGATGAAAATCCTACAAATAATTCACCAAATTTTTCTTCCATCGGAGTAAAATTTAATTTAAAATCAGCTCCAATAATTTTATCATCAAATCCATAAACAAGATGTCTAGTTAGCTGTTGTCCATTACAGTTGAACACTATTAATTCTCCAGATATAATTACAATTGGTAATTTTGTATAATTTCTCATAGTAATGCTTATTCTTGCACATCCTTCATTAGGATACTCTGCCGATAAGACTTCTTGCATAAATCTCAATTCGAATCTCTCTTTTAACGAATAAAAAATATCAAAATCATTTCTAACCGCATTAACATTATTAGCACCTTTTCTTATATAACATTGTCCAATATGCAAACCCTGTTTTTGCTTTTTTACCATATAAGGCCTTTCATTATTTTGTCCATATATTTTAAAAATTCCAATAAGTTTGCTTTCATACCCAAAAGGAATATAATCAAATTTTATTTCAGGCTCAATATTATCCATAATTATTTGCTGATATACAGATACATCCACAAATTGTTCATCAGATATTCCTATTACATCCTTATCCCCACTGGGATTATATTTTATTCCAATAACTATGTATTTATCCCCTTCATAATGAGCATTTGCCATTGACATTATATCCTTTATTAAATCAGAGTATTTATCTTTATTATATTGTTTAGCTTTAAAATCTAAAAAATCAGATTCATATCCACTTTGAATTAAATTCATCAATAATTCTTTATCTAACACCTCTTATTTACAACTCCGTCCTATTAATCATACCTTTAAGTTTCTCCGGTTTTTCTACATATAAAGTAAGTCTTTTCGCTATTTTATCATATATAGTACCCACTATTCTGGAATGATTGTTGCAAGTTCCTCTTCAACGTCAAGTCCATATGCTGATGCTATTTGAGTAATCATCGAGCCAAATGTACCCCTCATTTCTCCTAAAGCAGATGCAAACGTCCAACTTGCCCAATGTCCCCACTCTCCACCATGTACGATTATATCTTCATTTCTTTCATCGCATTTAGAAAGAAATTTATTGCAAGATTTACGCATTGCAGATACATAAGCATACAAGTGTGATTTTTTATTAATATTAGGCATTTCACTAGTAAGAAAATTTCTGATTTCGATTACTGAATCAACGCAATGTGATGGCACTTCCATTTCACTTGGCACATATAACACTCTTTTTACTTCCAGATAAATAATTATTTTTTTAGCAACACTTCGTTCAGTTTCCTGTGGATTCCATGAGATTCCAAATATGGGACAGCTTAATCCTGTAATTCTATTCAAAATTTCATTAAACTTCATATTGCTCCAGCCTCCATGAATTTAGTAATAACGCTCCTGATGTTTTTTCACCTATAAATTCATACCATTTAATAAATCTCTAAGCTTCTTCAATTCTTCTACAGTAGGTGTTACTGCTCTACCCATCTTCTTATGTTCCAAATCTCAATCTCTTAAATCATATTTTGGTTCTCTTCCATTCCAAGAAATTAGATTTAATTCTTTCTTCTAGCCTTTTCTTGATTCTAGAAGAACTCAAGTTGTTTCTCTGATTCCAAATTTAATGTCTGCCATTTATTTAGGGCTCCTCTTCCCTCAGTAAATTTAATTGGAGTAATCTTATTCGAGTGGCCTCTTTAGATACATTAAAAACACTTGTAAGTTTACTAATCACACATCTATAATTGCTAATATTCCACAACTGAGAATCCCTATATAAATATGTTTTATTATTAATTCCAATTAGAACTAATGTATTTAAAAATTCTTTTGTAAAAGTTTTTTTAGGCATTAATAATGCACCACCTAAATAATTTGCCTGCCACTCCATTCTTTTATCATTTGCAATATTATCTTGACAATCTCCATTGGACTTTTCATTAAATATGTCTTCTGAATCTGATATTACTGGTTTATATAAATCTTGTAAAAAAACATCTCTATGTAAAATCCAATGTGAAGCCTCATGAGCACAAGTAAATCGAAACCTACCTATTTCTTTATTATTATCACTTAATTCACTGTCAACTACAACAGATGGTTCAGAAATATTTAAGTACTTTTTGGTACTTTTAGAAGCATTGTAGATTATGATTTTGGCTGGCTTAAAAACCATATATCCTAATGTTTCTCCATCCTGAGAAATAGGTAAAAACTTCAACTCAAGTTTCAGATGTCTTTCTATAAAATCATTAATCATTGTTTGGCTTGGTATTCTAATTAAACTCGAATTATATGCCTCCAAATGGTTTTCTGCTATTTCTTCAAGCTTATCCTTACTACGATATGGAAAAATACTATCTTTATAAGTCATCTTTGATACCTCTACATACTATTTAATTCTTCTTTACCCTTCTCGCGGCTATTTGAAACTCATGGTCTAAACCCGAATACTCATCCATGTTAGCTTTAATTTTTAATTTTTTAAATGATTTCATTTCTATCTCTGAAAGTTTTAGCACTTCAGCTATTTTTTCGACAATTACTTTTTCTGGCTTCACAAGCCCCTCTTCAATCTTTGTATATTCAGATGATTTTACACCTTCAAGTAATTTTAACATATCTGTTACTGTTATACCTTTATCTTTTCTTTTCTGCTTTATAAATTCTCCAAGTGATATTTCAACATCTGCTTCACCAGTATCTTTAAATGCTTGCTGTAAAAGTGCCTGCATTAGAAGTTCGCTATCTCTTCTAGATTGTTCCATATTTTTTTCAAGTTCATTACATAATGACATAAGCTGATTCACTTTTTGTATTATAAGTTTTTGCTCATTTAATGGAGGTAATGGAAACATAATCTTTTTTAATTTATCGGTATTTATATTTGGAAAAGCACTACCCACTTTAGAATTATTAATAAAAATATAGAGCTGTTTGATAAATAACTCTAAATATTTTTCATGGATTCCCTTAGAAAACAATCTAATTACTCCTAATCCATCGTAAATATATCCGTCTATACCTGTTATGCAACTTTTCCCTGCTGTTGAACCACTTACAGCGATAATTATCTCATTATTCCTTACATAAGTGCTTTTTAAAGAACCTTCTAATGTTAAATATTCTCGTGTTTTGTATAAAATATTACCTTTCGAAAAATTTGTTATATCACTTATTGTTATCCAATGATAGCTTGTTTCAGCTTCTGAAAAGTATCGTCTATCTCCTTTAGGTCTTGGAGAAGAACCCCTCAAGATTGATGTCACTTCCCCTAATCTTACCCATCCCCATCCCTTAGGCAACTCAAAAGGAATTCCATCTTCCGTAATAGGTGGCAGTGGCTCTTCTTTTTTCAGTTTCCTCTCTTTTATAAGTTTTTTCTTTTCCTCTTTTATTTTCTGCAAAAGCACACTCGCTGATTCATCATTTGGGTCTTGTGGTACAAGTTTACCTTGAACTGCTTCTTGAAGGATGGATTGACGAAGTTTAAAAATTTTCTCTTCTTGATAAATTATTTCATTATTAAATTCACCTAACTCTACGTTTATCAATTTCATTTTATTTAAGAGTATAATTTGTTGTTCTAAAGATAAACCTGGAATATCTATTTCACATAAATCATTATATCTTAATGCAGACCTAACTCCACCTCTATCCCCATACCATTTAATCAGATTAAGTCCTAAAGAACTTTTTAAATAATAATAAAGAAATTCTGCATTTAACTTTTCAGTTGTTTTAAAAACAATGTATGCTGGACTAACTAATCCAATAAATTTTTTTGGTGCTAATCCCAAAGAACCCACATTCACTCTATAAGGATTATACGCAAATTCATTTTCTTTTAATATTAAATAATTACTTAAATCATCACTTGCTTGATTACCTGTTATCGTTATACCTTCCTTATTAGTTACTCCATAAACCGTTAAATCATCTTGCTTATAATCAGTGTCTTTCAGTTTTATATTTATTCTTGTTATATATTTTTTTAATTTTTGGGTAGGAAACGATAACTGTATCATTGATTTATCATCTCCTTCAATTTTTCTAATATTGTTATAGATTTTTGCATACTATTTTCTAACACATCTATAATCTGTAATGAAGATTTAAACTCTTCTTCGATTAAAATATTAGGGTTTTTAATATCCAAATTATAATTTCTATTCTTAATATCTTCTACACTAACTTTCCAAGCATAATCATTTTCTACCCTGTTATTCCACCACTTTTTTTCTAAATCAAATTCTTCAATTCTTACTGGTTTAGTTTTTGTATAATTTTTATATTTCTCAGGTAGTGGATGTTTATAATACCAGATTTCTTTTGTTGGCTTACCTTTTTCAAAAAATAGAAGATTTGTATTTATTCCTGTATATGGTGCAAACACTCCATTAGGAAGTCTTACAATAGTATGTAAATTAAATTCCTCAAGTAACTTTGCTTTTATTGTAGTTTTAACTCCTTCACCAAATAAAAATCCATCTGGAAGCACAATAGCTGCTCTACCTTCATCTTTTAACATATACATAAGTAGTACCATGAATAGGTCTGCGGTTTCTTTAGTTTGAAATTGCTGAGGAAAGTTTACTTGAACTCCATCTTCCTCTATGCCGCCAAAAGGAGGATTGGTGAGGATTATGTCAACCTTGTCCTTTGGTTTATAATCTCTTACATTTTTAGTTAAGGAATTGTCATGTCTTATTTTTGGTTCATCTATATCATGTAGTATTAAATTTGTCACTGCTAACATATGTGGGAGTGGTTTTTTCTCTATGCCAATTATGGATTCTTGAAGAATTCTTTCATCTTCAACATTTTTTATTTGTTTTCTTAAATGCTCTAAGGCACAGACAAGAAATCCTCCTGTTCCACAGGCAAAATCAAGGACTTTTTCACCTAAGATAGGATTAACCATGTCCACCATAAACTGTGTTACTACTCTTGGAGTATAGTACTCTCCTGAGTTTCCTGCACTTTGCAAATCCTTTAGAATGCTTTCATATATATCATTGAATAAATGTCTGTCTTCTCCTGTTGTAAAATCTATTTCATTAAGCTTATTTATAACTTGTCTCATTAAAGTTCCAGATTTCATATAGTTATAGGAATCTTCAAATAGTGCTTTTACAATCATTGTTTTTGTGTTACTATTTTCATCTACAGTTATTTCTTTTAATTCTTTAAATAACTTATTGTTTACAAATTCTAAAAGTTCATCTCCTGTGATTCCCTCATCATTTTCTGCCCAATCTCTCCATCTTAAACCTTTTGGAATAATTGGAACATAATCATTACTCATAACTTCCCAATCTTGCTCTTTTGCATCAAATACTTTTAGAAATAACATCCAAACAAGCTGAGATATTCTTTGAGCATCTCCATCTACCCCCGCATCTTGACGCATTATATCTTGTACTGATTTAACTATTGCTGTAACTGACATCTTTAGTATCTCCTTTTCATTATGCTGTATATATTTCTTTTTCAAGTTCCTTAATGGCATTTAAGTAATTATCTTTACCACCGAATTTCTTTACTATCTCTAGTGGAGAACCATACTTTTTAAAGTCTGGAATCTTTAATATTTCCATGCTTTCAAGATTTTCTAAACCTTCATCTGCATATTTATTAAGAAGTGCTTCTAAAACTTCTCTTGCACTTTCTCCATACTTTGTAAAATAATTTCTCTTCTTGACATTATTAGCTCTCTCTTTTCTTGTTAGTGGTGGTGTATCAAAAGCCACATGACATATCAAATCAAATGGATCTAAATCTTTTCCAACTTCATCTTTAAGTTCATCAAATAAAACACCGTTTTTTTCAAGCTCTGCCACTATAACTTCCTTTCGGTCAGCTTCTTTCCACCTGTTTAAAAAATCACCCAGAGACTTGAATTCTTTTTTTACATTCTTCCTTGTATAATCTACTAACGTTTCAGTAATAAGTTTACCATCTTTATCGTAATAGTAAACCCTTTCATTAAGAACTCTTACTAAAACATCATTAACATAGTATTTTGAGGGTTTTTCATTAATATCTCCGCCACCAACTATTTCTGGTGAAAATGAAGTATCTGTTGTATAATTTCCTTCATCTTCACTATTATCACCAACATCTCCTTCTGTTTCTTCATCTTCTGTTGGTATGTCATCATCACAAGTAGTTTTTATAACTACTGGCTCACCATCAAAAGAAGGGTCTGCAAAAAGTTTAGTTACTCCTCTAAAATCAATTATGGTAAAATACTGTTTCCCATATGCTTCTTTAATTCTTGTACCACGACCTATTATTTGTTTAAATTCAATCATACTATTTATATTAGAATCCAATACAATAAACTGACATGTTTGTGCATCTACTCCTGTAGTCATAAGTTTACTTGTCGTCACTAAAACAGGATATTTTGATTCTGGGTCAATAAAATTATCAAGTTCTGCTTTGCCTTCATCATTATCTCCTGTTATTCTCATAACATATTTAGGATTTTGTGCTACAAGGTCTGAATTTTCATTTACAAGAACCTGTCTCATTCTTTCTGCATGTTCAATATCCACGCAGAAGAATATTGATTTAGCAAATCTTGAATTATTCTTTTTTAAATAATCTGAGACTTTTTTCCCTATAACCTGTGTTCTGTTTTCTATAACTAAATTTTTATCAAAATCCTTTATATTATATTCTCTATCTTCTATTTCAAAACCATTTTTATCTCGCTTACCTTTTTCAGGTCTATACCCTTCCACATCTCTATCAAGAAGAACTCTTATTACCTTATATGGAGCTAGAAATCCATCTTCTATACCTTGTTTTAATGAATAAGTATAAATTGGGTCTCCAAAGTATTCTAAATTTGAAACATCCTTAGTTTCCTTTGGTGTTGCTGTAAGACCAATTTTTGTTGCTGAATCAAAATAATCAAGGACTTCTCTCCAAGCTGAATCTTCTCTTGCACTTCCTCTATGACATTCATCTATAATAATAAGGTCAAAGAAACCTTTAGAAAATTCTTTGTATATGTTTTTTCTCTCATCCTCACCTGTAAGACTTTGATATAATGCAAAATAAATTTGGTGTGCTTTATCTACATTATTTCTATTTATCTTGGTCATTATATCTTCACCAAAAGGTTTAAAATCATTTTGCCTTGTTTGGTCAACTAATATATTTCTATCAGCTAAATATAAAATTCTCTTTTTAGTTTTTGATTTCCAAAGTCTCCATATTATTTGGAAGGCTGTATATGTCTTTCCTGTCCCTGTTGCCATAACAAGAAGTATTCTATCTTTCCCTTTTGCAATAGCTTCTACAGTTCTATTTATTGCAACTCTCTGATAGTACCTTGGACTTTTTCCCTCCTTATCAAAATAGTAATCCTCAGTTATAATCTGTTCTTCAGTATCATTTATGTCTTTCCATGATTTGAACCTATTCCACAACTTCTGTGGTGATGGAAACTGGTTTAAAGTCAATTCTTTCTCCAACACTCCATTTTGAACAGTCCTGTCATGTTCTAAAAAACCATCTCCATTACTTGAATAAACAAAAGGTACATCTAATGACTTAGCATAACCAAGTGCCTGCTGAATACCTGCTCCAATTGAATGTTTATTATCCTTCGCTTCAATTATTGCAATAGGAATATTAGGCTTATAATAAAGAATAATATCTGCTCTTTTTCTTTCTCCTCTTGTAACAATCTTTTTCCTAACAATAATTCTTCCATCAGTAAAAGTAACTTCTTCTCTTATTTGCTTTTTTAAATCCCAACCAGCATTTACTATAGCAGGAGTTATATATTTTGAAATAATATCTCTTTCAGATAGATCTTTCTTGCCCATATCCATTCCCCCATAAAATTCTACACTATTCTCCATAATATTATTTTATTGCTTATTGGAAATCAATTCAAGTTCTTTGAAATAAAAAAGCATCCACCAGCAGATAATATGCTTTTTCTATCCTTTATTTCACTACATCATAAATTCCGAAACAATATTGTATATACTGGCTTCTATTTCTATCAAGCTTGAATCCTTGTCTTTCAAATGTCTCTAAAGCCTATCACCCCATAAGGAGTTTTATGCTTTTCTATAAATTCTTTACTCATCTTAATTTTATAATTATCTAATATCATCCTATTATCCTGGATTCATTATCATTTATTATTTCCAATCTAAATTCCTTTTCAAATTCTCTACTTAGTGCATTTATTACTACTTTGATAAATTCTTCTGCCTTCATATTCTTTGCCATATAACCTCTTTGAACTCCTGATGTATTCAATATAACCACTCCCTTATTTTGATTCAAATTTTTGCAAAAACAAAAAATCTCCTTACCCTAAGATAAGAAGATATCAATTCACCATTTCTTCACTTCCTTATCGAACTTTTAGCTGAACCACCTTGCATTAATGTAGGTTGGTATAGGATCACTGAGCTAAATCTCTACCCTAACTCTTGATATTTTGGTGTTTAATTTTACAGTTTTAGTATAGCACTTTTATTTTTAAAATACTATACTTTTTGAAAATTTGCCCATAATAAAAAGCTCTCAACTCACATAAGAATTGAATGCTTTTTTTTATACCGAAACTATCTTCTAAACTTCCGTGACCATTTCGACCTTAGCCTTTCTCTTAGCTTCTTTATTGTACTACTCTATATTATACAGTAGTACACACTCCACTGCCCATCATCCACATAAAATCCTACAATGAAGTTACACCAACGTGCCTTGTGTAGGGAAATAACATAATGTTCCCCTACACAAGGGCATATTATATTTCTTGTGTAGGGGAACATATCTAAACACATCTAAACCCGAGTATTTCCAACGGTTCTAAGCTTTATATATCCTTACCACACACTCAACGTGGGGTGTATGTGGAAACATATCCATAAATTTTACTTTGTCTATTTCATAGCCAGCATCTATTAGTACCTTTAGATCCTGAACTAAGGTTTTGGGATTACAGGATACATAAATTATTTCACTTACATTAAAATCAATAATTTGTTTTAATGCCTTAGGATGGATTCCAGGTCTTGGAGGATCCAGTATTATCAAATCAGGCTTATCCTCCAGAGTTTCTATTACTTTTGCCACATCTCCAGCTATAAATTTACAGTTTTCTATTTTATTTAAACGGGCATTTTCATTGGCTGACTCCACTGCTTCTTCTACAAGTTCTACCCCTATTACTTTTTTTGCGTTAGAAGCCACTATCTGCCCTATAGTTCCCGTACCACAGTATAGATCAAATATTGTCTTTGAAGAACAATCACCTAAAAATTCCTTAACAATGCAGTATAATTTTTCTGCTCCTTTAGAGTTTGTTTGAAAGAAGGTTTTAGGAGATATTTTAAATTTTAGTCCTAAGATTTCTTCCATAATATAATCATTACCATATAAAATCTCTAGTTTATCTATTTGGACTACATCTGACAGACTGTCGTTTATAGTATGAAGTATTCCTGATAATTTGCCCTTGTACTTCATATCTTTTAGTATTTCAGTAATTTCACTAAAATCAAATTGTATCTGAGAAGTAGCTACAATATTTATAAGCAGTTCGGCTGTATTTTTACCTTTTCTCAGTACCAAGTTTCTTAAATAGCCATTATGACTTCTCACCTTATAATAAGGTAATGCTTTTGTCCTAAAATATTTTACAACTTTATCTAATACCAGTGTAAAATCTTCATCAACTATTTTACATTCATCTACGTTTATAATGCTGAATGCTTTTCCCTTCATATGCATGCCAAGGGTCAGTTCACCATCTTTTTCCTCATCTCCAAAAGAAAATTCCATTTTATTTCTATATCCGAATTCTTCTGGACTTCTTTCTATACCTAAAAATTCAAATTCTTTAATACCAGCAGAATGAAAGAGTTCTAAAACCTGCTGCTCTTTTAGCTCTACTTGCTTACTATAGGGTATAAATTGAGAAACACATCCACCACAAAGGTAGAAATGAGGGCAAAATACTTCTCTTACATAATCTACATTTTCAATTATTTCTGTTGCTTTGGCTTCTATGTAGTCTTTTTTCTTTTTATTAATTCTAGCTTTTACTTTTTGGCCTGGAAGAGTATTCTTTATAAATACAGTCATCCCATCTTTTTGAGCTACTCCTACAGCTGGAAATTGCAATTTTTCTATATAAAATTCATATTCACTACCCTTTCTCAATTCTTAATCTTCCCTTTCTTATTTTAGTATTTCACTAAATTTCTCACCTATGGTTTTCTTATATTTACATTTACTCATTATGAAAGGATATAAAATCAATATTATTATGAATACTATTATAAACATTCCTTTCATATCTACCACCTGGTATCCAATGACCCTTAAAATAGCATCAAATAAATATAGAATTCCTAAAGAAACAAGTGATGTTATAACTGTGTCTATAATAGAAGCTTTTAATTTTTTAGGTAAAAAGCTAATTTTCATTTTATTAGTTTTATCTTTGGAGTTTTTCTCCTTATTAACATTAACTATCTCATTTTTATTCATAACTTCTATATTATTTTCCAGTTCATCTCTAAATTCATTTTCTTTACTCTCATCTATATCCCCTACAGTATCTACCAAGTTACTTTCTTCTTCCTCAAACTCAGCAGTATCATCTGTATTTATATCTTCCAGCTCATTCCCAGATTCATTCTCTTCCTTTTCTGCATTAACTATCTCGTCTTCATCTATATTTTCTACTTCATCTCCAGATTTATTTTTTTCTTGTTGATTTTTAAATTCTTCTAACTTTCTTTTTTCTTCCATATTTTTATTTTTAAGTTCTTCTAGAAACTGCTGTTTAGCTTGTTCATCTACCGAGAGTTGTTCTTGATTATCATTTTTTTCCGTCATCAAATATGCCCCTCCTTGTACTTTTAACTTTCCTATACCAAATATATTATGCTACACTATAGCATTTATGTAAATAGCTATAAGAAATTCTTTCATTTTATTA
Organism: Candidatus Clostridium eludens; assembly: GCF_045310515.1. Classification (NCBI taxonomy): domain Bacteria; kingdom Bacillati; phylum Bacillota; class Clostridia; order Eubacteriales; family Clostridiaceae; genus Clostridium; species Candidatus Clostridium eludens. The sequence goes on from NZ_JBJHZX010000005.1 coordinate 47,581, forward strand.
ACATATTATTTTAATAATTGTGTTTAAAAATTTTTAGAAAAGCATATGGTAAGTATTATGTAAAATATCCTTATTATCTTTAACTTGTCATTTATTTTTAGATATCTTATTATAATTATAATAGAATATAAACATAAAACAGGAGTAATTGCCATGAATAAATTTAAATTTTCTCTTTTAGACTTTATAGACATAATTTTTTTTATAATTATTGTAACACTTAAAATTTTAATATACGGGAGGCATATAGAAACCGGCTACATATCTTCCTTCAAACTCTTCATTCCAGTTATTGCTTCCGTGCTAATTTTTACTTCCATAGCCTTTATTTTTAAAAATAAAGGCCGCGCCAGATTTTTATACCTATGCAATATCATAATAAGTATTACTATAATTAGTAATATTGTTTATTTTAGATATTTCAAAGATCTTATATCTATACCTGTATTGATAAGTGGATTTCAATTAAATGCAGTAAAATCCAGCGTAACTAATTTGATTAGCTTTAAGGATTTTTTATATCTTTTTGATATTGTATTTATAATTCCTTTTATCAATAGATATATAGCCAAATGCAGCCAAAAACCTTCCTTAAGCTTTAGGCTGTCAATGTTTTCAATATTGCTTTTATTAGGGCTTTTAATAAATTACAGAAGTTTTTATAACTTATCCAAAGAACAACCTAGACTTTTAAGTACCATGTATAATAAAGTTTATATAGCAAGAAAATTAGGTATACTGAATTATAACTGTCTGGATGCTTACAACTCCATTTCTGCAAATATAAATAAGCTGGTTCCTGTTTCTAAAGAAAAATTAGATAAAATACACAGCTTTATGGTATTAAATAAATCCAGCCATGAAAATTTAAACGGTATTGCTAAAAACAAAAATCTAATAATGATTCAAGTAGAGGCCCTGCAGAGTTTTGTTATAAATAGCTCTATTAATGGGCAGGAAATAACTCCAAATTTGAATAGATGGATAAAAAGATCTGAATACTTCAATAACTTCTACTATCAAACAGCCGCTGGGGGAACTTCTGATGCAGAGTTTATGACAAATACCTCACTATATCCTGCTTCAGCAGGGGCAGCTTATTTTCTTTATTCTAGTAACTATTATAATGCAATGCCTAAAGATTTTAAGAGCAGGGGCTATTCTACTGCTGCCTTTCATGGATTTAGAGAGAATTTCTGGAATAGAAATATAATGTATCAAAAATTTGGTTTTGACACCTTTTACGGTGAAAGCAGCTATAAACAGGATGAATCCATAGGACTTGGATTAAGTGATAAATCTTTTCTTACCCAGTCTTTAGATAAGCTAAGCAAAATGCAATCTCCATACTATGCCTTTTTAATAACACTTACAAGTCATTTTCCCTTCGACGATGTGACTAAGTATGGGGATTTTGATACAGGTGACTTTGAAGATACTCTTATAGGTAATTACATAAAGGCTATACATTACACAGATGAACAACTTGGAATGTTTCTTGATGAATTAGATAAAGAAGGCATATTGAAAAATTCTGTAGTGATATTATATGGGGATCACCATGCAATACCAAAAGATAAACAATCCCAACTTTTTAAATACTTAAATAAAAGTTCTCAATCTGATGTGGAATGGGAAAAACTCCAAAAAGTTCCTATGTTTATCCATTTTCCTGATGAATCCGTAAAAGGTATAAATCCTGTTTATGCTGGACAAATGGACATATATCCTACTGTATGCAATTTGTTTGACTTGCCTGAAAAAGAAATGCTGGGAAAAGATCTATTCAATGCTGAAAATCAAAGTGTTATATTTAGAAATGGATCTTTTGTAGATAAGAATTATTACTATTCCTCTCAAGATGATGCATATTATGACATAAATACAGACAGCAAAATCACAAAAAATGATATACTTAAAACAGAAAAAGAAAATGTATTAAATCAATTAGAATACTCAGATTATATATTAAGACATAATTTAATTAAAAAATTAGATTCCTATGAAAATAAATAATTTATACGGAGGTAAAAAATGTTTGTTGATGCACATAACCATCTAGACTTTTATAAAGATAGTTCCAACTTAAATGAGGTGCTTAACATAATACACAATAACAATATTAAAACATTAGGTTGTTCCATGGATTTAAACAGTTATATTTTTACCAAAAATTTAAGTATATCTAATAAAAATATAATACCCTGCTTTGGCATTCATCCCTGGAAAGCTCATGAAAACTACGAAAATCTGGATACCTTTGACGATTATATAAAAGAATGCGCAATTATTGGAGAAATAGGTCTTGATTATCACTGGGTTTTAGAAAAAGAAAAATACCCTTATATGAAGAGAGTTTTTGAATATTTCTCGGATAAAGCTAAAAAATACAATAAGATTACCAATATACATACAAAAGGTGCTGAAAGTGAAATACTGCATACCATAAAAAAATACAATTTAAGAACACCAATTATTCACTGGTACAGCGGAGATTTGGATATACTAAGAAGACTTTTAGACTATGGCTGCTATTTTACAATAAGTATTGATATAGGGCATTCAAGCCTTACTAATGAAATAGTAAAATTACTTCCTCTAGATAAAATTCTCACTGAAACAGACGGCCCCACTTCTTTAAAGGAAAATAACAAATACATATATCCTGATGAAGTAAAGAATATAATAAAATGGATTGCCTTTATAAAAAATATTCCTTATGAAGAAGTTAAAACACAAATTTGGAGTAACTTTAACAAATTATTAGATAAATAATAGATACATTCTTTATTTCTTGTATAACTTTAAATGAGCAAATTTATTACCCCTTTTGCTCATTTAAAGTATGTATCATAATTTTAAATTTATTTTTTTGCTTTCTGTTGATTCTTTTTCCTCCTGGATCTTTTATACATAAAATCCACGGTAATAGCTAAGAGTAAAAAACTTGATAGCATTATCTCCAGGTTACCGCTCATTGGAGAATAATAATATGCAATAAATTGGGTTATTAATATCACAGCTCCTAGTATAATAAGAAAATTCGCTTTAAAATTAATATATTTTTTATCTACACCTTCTGCATCCAGTCTAAATTTCTCTCTCACTGTTTTACTATATTTCATTCCCAGTCCCTGAATAATACCCATAAATCCTAGAAAGGTCAACAAATTTGTCATGGTTGAATCCATATAAAATACCTCCGTATAAATTTTTGCTGCCAGTAAAATTACCTATTAAAAATTATATCATGGCAAGATTAAAATTTCAAAATCTATATTATAATCGCCTTGATTACATAATAAAATATGCTATGATTAAATATATACTAATCTTATTAACAATACAAGGAAGTGTTATAAAGTGACTTTGAATAAAATTAAAGGTAATACTTATTATATAGATGGACCAACTAACTGCGGAATATTTACTTTTAAAAACAGAAACTGTTTAATCATAGATACTGGTATAAATAATGGAGAAGCTAAAAAAATAGAAAACTTACTATTAGAAAATAACCTCCACCCCAAGTACATAATAAATACCCACAGTCACTCAGATCACTGTGGTGGTAATTTATACTTTAAAAAAATTTATCCAGGCTGTTTAGTGTATGCATCCAAAGGTGAAACTCTATTTATGCAGAATCCAGACCTCTTTTCTTCTATACTTTCATCTTGTTATCCTTCAAAAGCATTTATCAAAGGCAATAAACCTATGGATGTAGACTTCATTTTAGATTATGGTATTAATAAGTTAAATGATGAAAAGTTCAATATAATTTCACTACCTGGACATTCTAAAGATCATATAGGCATAATTACTCAAGAAAAAGTTTGCTTTCTTGGTGATTCTATATTCAGTAATGAAATATTAAATAAATATTCTTTTCCATACTTATATAATATAGAAGACAGCTTAGCTTCTTTAAACATCATAAAAGAACTTGATGCAGACTATTTTGTAATAAGTCATTCTGAAAAAATACTAACTAAAGATGAAATAAATAATTTAGCAGATGTTAATATAAAAAACATATATAAATACAAAGATGAAATTCTTGATCTTCTAGAGCAGCCTTTAACCCGGGAGGACATAATGGAAAACATAACCATACTAAATGAGTTATCCCTGGATTTTCATGAATATCACTTAAATTTCAGCGGCATATGCGCCTTCATAAATTTTTTATATAATAACAAACTTATAGACTATTCTATAGAAGATGGAAAACTATATTATTTTAATACATCTAAATTAAAATAAACTGCTTTTTATTTTATTGCCATTTTGGCTGATTACCCCATAATCGTATACTGATATTAACTTTCCTGAATATTTTGTAACCTTAGATGTGGACAGCTCTTTAATTTGACTATTGTCAGGATCATTTATATATATTTTACCATTTCTTGTAATATATACATTGTTTTTATCAGTATACTCTGACAAAGTATGAGTTTGCCAATTGGTACCAATGGATTTAAGGTTTGTTACAAATATTTTATTTACCTTATTATTGTCGCCATTACCTATATAAATATTATTTTCCTTATCTGTGTTTAGAAGGTAATGCTTAGCATTCTCTCCTGTAGCTATTACCCCACCTCTCCCTGTTCTTATTCTATTATAAGTTCTGTCCTCATAAACTAATTCATCACCATTTTGTGTATTTACAGCCTTTATATTTCCAAGTTCACAATTCACAAAATTAACCAGATTCATTTGATTCATAATATTTACTCTGTATATTCTACTTCTTGCCTGTTCTTTCCCTGAACTTATGTAGGTCACATTACTTGCCCCGGAAAAGGCTATATACTTAACTTCATATTCCTTGTCTGGAAGTAATATAGATAACTGTTGATTTTTCTCTTCATTTTTTACAGCATAACTAACATCTTTCTTGGGATCATAGGATTCAAATTTCAAATAACTAGATCCTGCCTCAGTAGCTTTTTCTGCTATAAGTATATTATTAGTATCCAAAAACCAAGTATAATATGATAATTCATTACTGTCAGCCAAAGTTACTTCTTTTTTATCATTATTTGATGTATCAATTACAATCAAAGACTGTCCATTATAGTAGGATATATACTTTCCATCGTGAGAAATTTTTATATCCTTTGCCTCATCCGGAACTTTCACATTAATTTTATTTGCTTCCTGCTTTGAAGATACATCTACTTTTTTTATATTAAAACTTAATTCATCATTAAAATAAAATTTATCCATAAATAGAAGACCTGCTAATTCTATAACCACCGGAATCAAGGTCCATATAATTATTCTCTTAAGCTTTTTCATTTATTACACTCTCCTCTATGGTTTTACATACAATGCCGTAGCTACAGTTCTCTCACCATTCCAATCGCAGGGATCATTTATCACTTCCCCATTTAAATACATGGTGGTAGATGATCCTCCATCTAAATTGCTGGCATTAACTACACCCTGTTGAAGGAGTATATTCTGTATTTCTTTTAAAGAAGCCCCCGGCTTCAATCCCTTTCTTCCATCTACAACTAACATTACTATGGTACCGTCTGCCTTCTGACCTATAGCTGTCCTAGGATTTAGCCCTTCATTTTCTACTGATACAGTCTTTCCATTTATTATTAAAGAATTTCTAAATGAAATCGCCTCCACTACATTTTTATCCAGTAGTTCTTGCAGAGTATGATCCCCTACTATAAGCCTTCCATCTGAAGTAAACGCTGTTACATTTATTTTCTCCCTAGAAGACACATCACTATATATGAGTTTTCCCCCAGATATGACAATTCCCTCTGGATATGCCCCTGTTCCTACCCAAAGTTTACCACTGGTGGTTTTATCGGTAAATCCACCTCCATTTATAGCTGCCACTGCCCCATTACGCTCTGCTATTTCACTGGTTCTCTCTCCTACCTCCTTCAATTTGCTAGTATATCCAACCTTTATCCTCTTTGGATCATTTATTTCAAGAATATAACCATCAAATTTCCTGTTATTTATATCGTATCTCTTTATATTATTGTCACCTACATGACTTATACTTACACTACCTGGATTTTCCTTTTCCTCACTGGTAGTTTCACCACTTTGCCCCTGATTAAGTATTTTAGTTATTTCATCTTGGGATAAAAAAATGGTAGCTATATATTGATGGCTGAAAGTTGCCATAGCCGTACCTACTATCTGACTCTTTACATTCTTAAAGGGCCCATAAAATATCAGTACAGGTGCAGTAATAATAACCACTATTAGTTCATATGCTAGAAATATAATAAGTGATTTAAAAAAACTTTTTTTCTTTTTCTTTTTTTTTCTACCTTTACTCTCTAAGTTACCCATAACAAACTATACCTCCATATAATATAGGTACTATTTTACTATTATTTTAAAATTATTTCCACTAAAAAAAGTATTATGAACAGATTTGTAACATAATATTTATAAACTGGTGGTTAACAATTAACAAATACATAATACAAATGGAAATCTTTTGTATATAAATTAGTCAGTTCTCCGGATAAAATAAAGCTAACCACCATGTTTTATTACAAACATAATAGTTAGCTTTTAAACCATCCTACCGACCTATATCAGTTCTAAAATACATTCCTTGGAAACTTATTTTATTCAAGTTATGGTAAGCTAATTCAATTGCTTCATTTAAGTCATTTCCCAGTCCATAGGCAGCCAAAACTCTTCCTCCAGATGTATTAAATTCTCCATTCTTTATTTGAATTCCTGCCGCAAAAACATTACCTGCTTCTTTTAAACCCTCTATGGTAAGACCAGTATCATATTTTCCTGGATAACCATTAGATGCCGCTACCACGCAACAGCAGGCCCCATTTTCCCATTGCAAATCAAATTTACCAAGCTCGCCTTTGAGAGAAGCCTGTATAAGTTCCAGCAGATCACTTTTCATTAAAGGAAGTACAGCCTGAGTTTCCGGATCTCCCATCCTTACGTTGTATTCAAGTAGGTATATTCCCTTTTTAGTTATCATAATACCGAAAAAAATTATTCCTATATAATCTAAATTCTCCTTTTGTATCCCGTCTAATGTAGCAGCCATTATATTTTGTTCAAAGTCTTTTAATACTTCCTCACTACAGTAAGGGTTTGGTGATATAGCCCCCATACCTCCTGTATTTGGACCTTTGCCCCCATCATAAATTTGCTTATGATCCTTTGCAGACATAAATGGAATAATACATTTTCCATCTGTTATTGAAAGTATTGAAGCTTCTACCCCTTCTAAAAATTCTTCAATAACTACATTTTTTCCTGCACCTTTAAATATATCCTTTACCATAAAATCCTTTATTACACAACAAGCTTCATTATAATCTTTACATATGGAAACACCTTTTCCGGCTGCCAATCCATCTGCCTTTATAACTACTGGATATTCACATTTTTCAATATATTTTAAGGCCTCATCTTTATTGTTAAAAACGCCATACTCTGCAGTTTTAATTCCATATTTTTTCATGAAGTCTTTGGAGTAAATCTTACTTCCCTCAAGCAGGGCAGCCTTTGAAGTAGGTCCAAATATATTCAATCCTTTACTTCTAAATTTATCTACTATACCTTCTATAAGTGGATTCTCAGGACCTACTACAGTTAAATCTATTTTTGCTTCTAATGCAAAATTCATCAGTTCATCTATGTCTGTTATATCTATGTTAGTGCATTTATTTTCTGCATAGGTTCCTCCATTTCCAGGAGCACAGAATATTTTATCTACTTTTGGGTTCTGTGCTATTTTCCAACAGATAGCATGTTCTCGTCCTCCCGAACCAATTACAAGTACTTTCACTAATATACACCCCTTTTTCAATTGCCAATGCACAATTCACAATCTTCAATTTAATGTTTAAAATGTCTTATTCCAGTAAACACCATAGAAATGCCATTCTTATTACACTCTTCTATAGAGTCTTTATCTCTTACAGAACCTCCTGGCTGGATTATTGCTTTTATTCCATACTTTGCTGCTTCACAAACTACATCATTAAATGGGAAAAATGCATCAGATGCAAGGACTACTCCATCTCCAGCCCTATCAAGCGCATGACAAGTAGGCCATATTCTATTCACCTGGCCTCCTCCAATACCTTTAGCCATAAGATCTTTAACTACTACAATAGCATTTGATTTTACATATTTACACACTTTCATTCCAAATATCAAATTATCCAATTCTTCTTTTGAAGGTTCCTTTTCAGTAACTACTTTCATATCCTCTATTAGCTTATCATCGGCTGACTGTACAAGTATTCCTCCATCTACCTTGGTCATTTCAAAATTATTAGTTGGTTTTACGTCACATTTAATTATTCTCAAATTTTTCTTTGCCATTAATACTTTAAGAGCTTCTTCGTCAAAATCTGGTGCAATAACTATTTCAACAAAAATTTTAGATATTTCCTCTGCAGTTTTTACATCTAATTTTCTATTTACAGCTATAATTCCTCCAAAAATTGAAGTTGGATCACATTCATATGTCTTAACATAAGCCTCACATAAATCTTTTCCCAGTGCTACGCCACAAGGAGTATTGTGTTTAACTGCCACACAACATACTTCTTCAAATTCATTTACTACTTTCCACGCTATATCCATATCCTTTATGTTGTTATATGAGAGCTGCTTGCCATTAAGCTGTGTAAAATCTTTCATTGGAAAAGTTCCTACTGAATCGGTATAATAAGCTGCACTTTGATGTGGGTTTTCTCCATACCTTAAATTATCTCTTTTTTTGTAGGAGATGCTTAAATATTCAGGATAATCTTCTTCCAGAAGAAAATTACTTATAGCCCCATCATAAGCAGACATTAAATTAAACACCTTTCCGGCTAATTTTTTTCTAAAGTTATATGATATATCTCCCTTAGAATCTACTTCTTCAATTAATCTAGAATAATCATTTACATCTGTAACTACTATTACATCTTTAAAATTTTTAGCTGCAGCCCTTATCATAGTAGGCCCACCTATATCTATAAATTCAACCTTCTCTTCAAAAGTAATATCATCACACACTTTATCAAAAAAAGGATACAAATTTACTACCACCATATCTATAGGAAGAATATCTTTCTTGGCTATAGTATCCATATGTTCTTTATTGTCTCTCTTAGCCAGTATTCCTGAATGTATAACAGGATGAAGGGTTTTTACCCTGCCATCTAATATCTCCTCGAAACCTGTAATCTTTGACACTTCTGTAACCTGTACATTGTTTTCCTCTAAATACTTATAGGTTCCTCCTGTAGATATTAACTCAACCCCTTTATTTCTTAAAAATTCAGCCAATTCCAATAGGCCTTCTTTATTATAAACACTTATTAATGCACGTTTTATCATATTTCAGCCTCCAATATCTTTTATAAAATTTTTACTTTTTTTCCTTCTACTATTACCTTATTTTCAGAAATTAGTTTGATTACTTCAGGAAGGGCTTCATGCTCCTCCTTTAATATTCTTTTTTGAAGTTCCTCTGGAGTATCTTCAAAATAAACGGGTACTGCCTTTTGAAATATTATAGGTCCGCTGTCTGTACCTTTATCTACAAAGTGTACAGTACATCCTGATATTTTAACTCCATGCTCCAGTACCCTTTCATGGACTTTTATGCCATACATACCATCTCCACAAAATGCAGGTATAAGTGAAGGATGTATATTTATTATTTTATCTTCAAAGTGTGAAATTAAATCACCCTGCAGTATAGAAAGCCAGCCTGCACACACTACTAGTTGAACTCTATTATGTAAAAGTTTTAGTATTTCATCAGAAATATTAGATTTATAAATTTTTCTGTCCAATACATGACATTCAATATTATTTTTTTTAGCTCTTTCCAGAGCATATACTCCGGGACGATCACTTATTAAAACCTCTATAGTACAATCTTTTAAATATCCACTGTGGACAGCATCTATTATGGACTGAAAATCAGTTCCCCCCCCGGAGGCTAAAACTGCTATTTTAAACATACCCTTTTTTCCCTTCTTTTCACATGTCCAATAACATAGGCCTTTTCTCCCATTTCACTTAAGTCTTTAACTATACTTTGAGCATCTTTATTATCTACACAGAGTACAAAACCTATTCCCATATTGTAAGTATTATACATATGTTCTTCATCTACGCCTAAGTCCATTATATATTTAAATATTTCAGGTATTTGAAAACTATTTTTATCTATAACTGCTGTAAAACCTTCTTTAAACATTCTAGGTATATTCTCATAAAAGCCCCCTCCTGTTATATGTGCCATAGCCTTGATTTCAAATTTTTCCATAAGCTTTAACACTGGCTTTACGTATATTTTTGTAGGCGTTAAAAGCACATCCCCCAAAGTTTTATCCAAAAAATTAACTTTCAAGTTGTCTATGAGTTTTCTAACAAGGGAATATCCGTTACTGTGTATTCCACTTGATGCTATTCCTACTAATGCATCTCCTTCTTCCACTGTGCTGCCATTTATTATATTTTCTTTTTCAACAACTCCTACAGCAAATCCTGCCATATCATATTCTCCTTTAGAATAAAATCCCGGCATTTCAGCTGTTTCTCCTCCAATTAATGCACAGCCTGCATTTATACATCCTTTTGATATTCCTTTAACCAGCTCCGCTGCCACTTCTGCTTCTAAATTTGAACAAGCTAAATAGTCAAGAAAAAACAGTGGTTTTGCACCATGGCATAAAATGTCATTAACACACATAGCAACGCAATCTATTCCTACAGTATCATATATTTTCATTTCAAAAGCTATTTTAAGCTTTGTTCCAACTCCATCTGTTCCAGATACAAGTACCGGATTTTTGTACTTGCCCAGCTCAAACATACCTGCAAAACTTCCAAGTCCATTTAAAACTCCGGGAATAAAAGTCTGTGCTGAATATTCTTTCATAAGTTTTACAGACTTATACCCTTCCTCAATGTTCACACCAGAATCTTTATATGTTACCATAGTATACCTTCCTTTACTCTAAATAATTTTTATTTTTTTCCATAGGAGCAGATATAGGATATATTCCACTAAAACATCCTAAGCAATACCCCTTCTTTTCATCGTCACCATACTCCAGAGCTTCTAAAGTTCCATCTATGCTTATATATCCTAAGCTATCTGCTCCTATTTCTTCTCTTATTTCTTCTAGTTCAGCATTGGAACCTATAAGTTCATTCCTGTAAGGAGTGTCAATGCCAAAATAACAAGGATATTTAACTACAGGAGAAGAAACTCTAAAGTGCACTTCTGTAGCCCCAGCCCTTCTAAGTATTTCCACAAGCTTTCTGCTGGTAGTACCTCTAACTATTGAATCATCCACAATTACCACTCTTTTACCTTCTACATTTACTTTAAGAGGGTTGAGTTTTACGGCCACTGCTTTAGATCTAAGTTCTTTAGAAGGTGAAATAAAAGTTCTCCCTACATATTTATTCTTTATGAAGCCTATACCATAAGGTATTCCAGATGCTTCTGAGTATCCTATGGCAGCTGCTATACCAGAGTCTGGAACTCCAATTACCACATCTGCCTCTACTGGATTTTCCTTATAAAGTATTCTTCCAGCCTTTAGCCTTGACGTATATACATTTATTCCATCTATAGTACTATCTGGTCTTGCAAAATATATATATTCAAAAGAACAGGTTTCACATTTGGTTTTTTCAGCAAAATTTATGGATTTAATTCCCTCTTCATTTATTATGACAATTTCTCCAGGTTCCACATCTCTTATAAAGTTGGCACCTATAGAATCCAGGGCACAACTTTCAGAACAGAGTATATATTCTCCATTTAACTCTCCCATACAAAGTGGTCTTATTCCATTTGGATCTCTTACACCTATAAGTTCATTTTCTGTTAAAATTACAATGGCATAGGAACCTTTAACCGCCTGTACCGCATCTACTACTGCATTTCCTATATCTTTCCTGGCTCCTCTTGCAATAAGACTTAAAATAATTTCTGTGTCTATAGATGTTTGAAAAATATATCCCGCTTCTTCTAAAAGATCTCTTATAATATCTGCATTTACCAAATTTCCATTGTGGGCTATGGCAATAGATCCCAATTTATACTGTGCTATAAGAGGCTGGGCATTGTTTAAAGTACTGGACCCTGCAGTAGAATATCTAACGTGTCCTATTGCACTTTTACCTTTTAATCCCTGAAGTAATTCCCTGTGAAATACATCAGAAACCAATCCCATTTCCTTGTGATGTTTTAATTTATCCCCATCTGAAACTACAATTCCTGCACTTTCCTGTCCTCTATGCTGAAGGGCATATAATCCATAATAAGTTACAGATGCTACATCCATATCACTTTTAGAAAATATTCCAAATACTCCGCACTCATCTTTAAATTTATCTTCTTCTAAGTCAATGCAAGAACACCCATCAAATTTCTCATTTAAAGCATCCATTAAAATTTCTCTCCTTTTACCATAAATAATTAAACGAAACTAACTATTGCTTATTCTCTTTAATATTTCTTCATAGGCCTCTTTTACATTTCCCATGTCACGTCTGAATCTATCCTTATCTAACTTTTCATTGGTGTTTACATCCCATAATCTGCAAGTGTCTGGAGATATTTCATCCGCCAATATTATCTTATCCTTAAATTTTCCAAATTCTAATTTGAAGTCTATTAATTTTATACCCTGCTTTAGAAAAAATTCTTTAAGCACATCATTTATAGAAGCTGTCATGCTGTATATAGTTTTAAGTTCATCTTCGGTAGCAATTCCCATACCAATTGCATGATAATCATTTATAAGCGGATCTCCAAGTGCATCATCTTTATAACTTAATTCAAATACAGTAGCTTTAAGAGGTGAGCCTTCCTTTAATCCCAGTCTTTTTGCCATACTGCCTGCAGCTACATTTCTAACTATTACTTCCAGTGGAATTATATTTACCTTTTTACAAAGCTGTTCTCTATCACTTAGTTTCTTTTCAAAATGAGTTTCTATACGATTTTTTTCCAATAATTCAAACAACATTGAAGTAATAGTATTATTAAGTACACCCTTATCAGAGATCTGTGCTTTCTTTTCCCCATTAAAAGCTGTAGCATCATCTTTATAATAAATTATTACCTTATCTTTGTCATCTGTTTCATATACTTTCTTTGCTTTTCCCTGATAGATCATTTTTCCCTTTTCCATCTTTATAATTCCACTCCTTCTCCATTTTCACTAATAAATTTTTCCTTCATATTTTTTCTATATTCAATTAATTTCTCTTTAATCTCAGGATATTTAAGTGCTAAAATCTGTACTGCCAGCATGCCGCCATTATAACTATTATTTATTCCAACGGTAGCTACAGGTATGGATTTTGGCATCTGAACTATTGAAAAAAGAGAATCAAGCCCGGAAACGGCTGCATTTAGAGGGACTCCTATAACGGGAATAGTAGTGCTTGATGCAATAACCCCTGGAAGATGGGCTGCAAGACCGGCACCGGCAATAATACATTCGCAGCCCTCAGCCTCTAATTTCTTTATAGTCTCTAGAAGCTTTTCAGGCACTCTATGTGCTGACAAAATAAATGCTTCATAATTAATATTAAATTCTTTTAAAGCTTTAGCAGCACCTTTCATTTTTTCTGTATCAGAACTACTGCCAAATATAATTGCTACTTTCATCTGCATCCTCCTTAAAGTTTTATAAGCTTTAGGTACCCCCTAACTATTATTGATTTTTAGATACCTTAACTCATAATATTTCATAAATATAAAAAAAAATTTCATAAATCCATAATCTTGAATCTATATGAAACCTTAAAATTGACAAACCAATTTAAAACTCAACAAAAAACATCAAGCTTTAAATAAATTCACCCATAGACCGGAAATTTACGGCTTCCTGTAGAAACTCCTAAACCACATTATTAGGATTATATGGATACTCTATTTGTTTGTGATATAATTATATTAACATATGAAATTATATAGTTCAATATATTAGTATCAATTTACAATCCAATATTCGTATATTTTAAAATTGTAGTAGATTTTATAGTGACAATGTTCATACCATAACGAACATTATTGTAATAACAAAAAGATTTTATTAAAGGAGGAAAATATTTGTAATGAAACTAGTATGCATAGGAGACAGTTTGACTTCTGGATATGGTGTTTTTAAAGATGATTGCTGGGTATCTCTCATAAAAAATATGTTGAAAATTGAAGTTTTAAACAAGGGAGTAAATGGAGATACCATGTCAGGTATATTATCCCGTTCTTATAGAGATATAGTTGAAAACCACCCAAGTCATGTGATTATTCTGGGGGGCTCTAATGACTTTATGAGCAACAGAAGTTTGAACCTAGTAACAGGCGGTCTAACTGAAATAATGAAAGAAGCTTTAAATGCAAAAATAACTCCAATAATAGGTATAGAACCTGCCATAGATAAAACCCTGGCTGAAAGAAAATGGGATGGCACCGTAAATTATGATAAAGTAAATAAACTCTTAGAGGATTATAGAAATTGGATATTAGATTTTTGTTATAAAAATAATCTTCATTACATAGACATTTATAATTGTTTTTTGGAAAAATTGAAGACATCAGATAGTCACTCCCTATTTATAGATGGAATACATCCCACGGCAATAGGTCACAAATTAACAGCAGAATACATTGTAGATTCTTTTAGAACATTTTTACAATAGCCTACTCTTTATTGAATTCTAGCATATAAAATGATATACTTAAGGAGAAATATAAGTTATACATAATACTTAAAATTATATTATATGCTTTACTGAAGACTTATATTATAGAGGAGGATTTATTAAAATGAATACTACTTACTGTCTTTCCGAAATACCTGAAGATTTAAAGAAACAGGTAGCAGATTTGATATCCAAGTCTGGAATACCAGCAAAAGACTTTATAAAGGGACTAGCTGATTACTATAATATAAAAGATGTAAGTGCGAATTCAACAGTCCTTGATTATTCAAATTATTGGAATAGTTTTGTAGATTAGAAGAGTTTGAAATTGATACCTCATGGTTAACTATGAGGTATATTTTTATTTTTTTACATTTACTTTAATACAAGCCGAAAATTTTATAAAAGTAGTACTTCCACACAGCAGGTATTTCCCTAATATATCCGCTAATTTCTCTCTGTTTATATAAGGATACAAATACCCCGGAGTAACTTCCATCTATGTGCTGACTTTCAGCCATTAATGATGCTCTTTTTAAATGATATTTATTGGATACTATTACTGCGGTTTTAAATCCTCTAGCATTCATTATTTTCTTGGAATTTACCAAATTTGCAATAGTAGATGCAGATTTATCTTCCATTATTACTTTTGAGGAGTTCACTCCTTTAGATACCAAATAGTTTTTCATTGCCTCAGCCTCTGATATATTCTCTCCCTCTCCTCTTCCTCCAGAGACAATAATGTACTTTCCATAGCCTCTATGATAAAGATTAACACCGTTATCTAATCTCCAAATTAAAAAAGGACTTGGCGTACTACCATAGACTTTACATCCTAAAACAATTATACAATCTGATTTTTTTGGCTGTGCATTTTGTCCAAAGATAATTATTTGAATTTCTGTTATTAAAACAGTCGTAAATACCAGGATAAAAAGGCATAATATAAACTTAAAACTTTTTTTCATAATAGAAACCATCCTAAATTACTATTTCTAACATCATAGTTTATTGGAAACAAAATTTCAATACTATACCTTACATTTAATAGTTTATTAATACCTATTAATATCCAATTAACATTTGAAAATAATACAAAAATAACCGAATGAAAATTGTTACTTTTCATCCGGTTTGAATTCTTCTTTTTATATAAATTTATTTTTATGCAAGCATAGCAAATCTGAATATAAATAGCACTGCAAGTATATATATTATTGGATGAACTTCCTTATATTTTCCTGTAGCAATCTTAACTATTGGATAAAATATTACTGCAGCTGCTATACCATTTGCTATACTATAGCTAAAAGGCATAAATGCTATAGCAAAGAAAGCTGGAAGCGCTTCTGAAAAATCATTGAAATTTATTTTAGTAACTGCTCCCATCATAAGTACTCCTACAATTATAAGTGCTGGAGCTGTAGCCTGTGTTGGAACTATTCCCACTACCCCTGAGAAAAACAATGCAAGTATAAATAATACTCCAACAGTAGCAGAAGTAAGTCCAGTTCTTCCACCTGTGGACACCCCAGATGTAGATTCTACATATGTAACAACAGTACTAGTTCCAAGCACTGAACCCACCGTAGTTGCTAATGAGTCTGATAAAAGAGCTTTATTCATATTTTTAAACTTTCCGCTTTCATCAACCATACCTGCTTTTTCCGCTGTTCCAACCAAAGTTCCTATGGTATCAAATAAATCAACTAAAGTAAATGTAATAATTACTGTAAGTACACTGGTAATTGCCCCTATTACCCCTGCTTTCATACTAAACAGGCCCTTAAAATCAAAAGCTAAAAATGTAGGTGCCAGTGAAGGTGGAGCACTTATTAGTTTTATTCCCGCAAGTTTGGTTATACCAAAAGGTATGCCAATTATTGCGGTTAAAATTATTCCAATCAATATTGACCCTTTAACATTTCTTGCCATAAGTATTGCTGTAATTAAAATACCTATAATGGAGAGAAGTACTCCGGGACTAGTCAATTTTCCAAAAGCCACCAATGTAGCAGGATCTGATATTATAATACCTGAATTTTTAAGGCCTATTAAGGCTATAAAAAGTCCAATACCACCTGATATGGCAAATTTCAGATTGCGTGGAATTGCATCAACAATTTTTTCTCTTATGGAAGTTACGGTAATTATTATAAAAATTACTCCTGAAATAAAAACTGCTCCCAGCGCTTGATGCCATGTATATCCCATGCCTAAACAAACACTGTAAGTAAAAAATGCATTTAACCCCATTCCTGGAGCCTGCGCAAAAGGAAGATTTGCATAAAGAGCCATAACCAGAGTTCCCACTGCAGCGGCTATACAAGTAGCTGCAAATACAGAAGCTACTAAAGGATCATTGGCTACAGATAATCCAGCTTTCACAGCCGCATCGCCCATAAGTCCCTGAGAATTCATCCCCGCCTGCATAAGTATACTAGGATTTACGAAGATTATGTACGCCATGGTTATAAATGTAGTAATTCCCGCTATAATTTCTGTCTTTACACTGGTATTATTTTCCGTTAACTTAAAAAATGAGTCCAGCTTGGTTTTTTCAACATTCATATTAATACCTCCAAAAATAAAAAATTTCTAATATGAATTACGGGCAATCCAAATTAGAAAATAATAAAAAATATTAATTTCCCGTGATTCACTCATAGTCAAGGATTTTTGGTGCCTTGGTAGATACTCTTGAACCATATTATCAAGATTATACGAATGATTTATTGAAAAATTTAGTAAATTTACGTAATTATCTTATCATTATATATAAAATAAGTCAATATATATGTTTAAAAAACCTTAATAATTATCAACTATTAGCTAATATAAATCAAACCTACTGCTTGTCTATTTTCTCTTAGTATATAAAATATACAATATTATAATTACTATTAAAAACGGGATAGAAAACATTACCTTAAAAGCTATGCCAACTAGTGCTATGAAAAAACCTATAAGCATAACTGTACCTACAATAGGCAGAACTATAATCCCTATTATAGATAACAGAAGATAGAAAGTTAAAATTATCATTACAATACCAAATAGAACAATCATAAATTATGCCCCCCCTCATCTCTTTTTTTTAAGTTTATCATATTTTCTACATCTTTCGATATAATATTTCTATAATCACAATTAATATTATATAAATCAAATACTATTTTATCTAATTTTTTTTCAAGTATATTGGCATTAAGCTTTTCATACATTATTTTACGAACTAATTTTTCTATATTCATTTTATATTCCACACTGCAATTACTTATAGGTATTTGATCTAAACTGCATTTTTTAATTTGTGGGGTAGAATTGGCATTAGTTATTAAAAAATTTAAATAGTACCACTGAATGAGTTTTGAATTTAATAGCCCTAGAATATAATAAGGAGGAAAATTATCATTTACGCATAATATACCATACAAAGATTGTTCTATTATATACCCTTTAGTATCTAAAGCTGCCATTAAATATTTGCCCGTTTTTCTTATAACTATTTTATTTTTACTTGTAAGCTTTTTTATATCACTAGTTCCGCCTTTTATATTACAAGCAGTAAAATTATAGTAATAATTATTTAATATCTGAAATTTTTTTATATTTTCACCTTTTAATATTTCAACCTGTTCCTGATTTTCTCTACTAGAAGTTATTTTCCTCTTATATCCTATAAACCCAGTAAAGGTCTTACATACATCACCAAGCAGTTCACTGTTTTTTCTCATAGAATTTTTTATGTGTAAATTCCTACTATTATAATAATAAGAAAATTCATAATTGGGATTTTGCATATATTCCTGTTGTTTTATGCTATATATACTTTTC
This sequence comes from Candidatus Clostridium eludens, assembly GCF_045310515.1. Classification (NCBI taxonomy): domain Bacteria; kingdom Bacillati; phylum Bacillota; class Clostridia; order Eubacteriales; family Clostridiaceae; genus Clostridium; species Candidatus Clostridium eludens. The sequence goes on from NZ_JBJHZX010000005.1 coordinate 66,136, forward strand.
TTATATACATCTACCTTTATTTTATTATACTTATCATATTTATTTTCAGCTACCATAATCATAGCATCTGTATTTATTTCTGGGAATTCTATTTCAAACACAAGCTTTAATATATTATAGTTTTCAAGTAAATGCTTTCTGAAATCCCCATATTGAAGATTGCTGGCCAGCCTATCTGGAATTATAAATCCAAATCTTCCACCAGTTTTTAAAATTTCCATAGATCTTTTAATGAAGTATTCATACAAATTAGGCAAATATGTATTTCCCCCATAACTTTTACTATAATACTCCTTTAAATTATCTTCTATATTTTTTTTGTGCTTTCTGCTTAGAGATACCCATGGAGGATTTCCTAATACATAATCATATTTTTCCTCCCAAAATTTACTTATATGTCCAAATCCATGTTCCTTATATTTTTTCTCCCACCTTATCAGACTGTTACAACATATAATATTATTTTTAAGCTCAAGATTGATTCCACTTCTTCTGCATAAGTTTATTTTGGCAAGTTCTACAGCTTCGCTGTCTAAATCTGCTCCGTATATACATTCTTTAAGTACATGATAACTTAGGTTAGAATACTGCCAGTATTCTAACCCACATATATTTTTTAATCCATTTTGGGTTTCAACAATATAACTTTCATCTTTAAGATTATATCGTATACTTTCCAAATTCTCATTGAATTTCTCCATTAGAATGTCATATACTTTCAATAAAAAATAGCCGCTGCCGCAGGAAGGATCCAATATCTTAACAAAAGGATTTAATTTAATATCCAAATTTGACAGGGTATTTTCCACTATATATTCTACTATAAAATAAGGGGTATAAAAACTTCCCCTTTCCTTTCTTTCTGACTTATTCATTGATTTTTCATAAACTTCGCCAAGTATAGCAGAGTCATACCACTTTGCCATAAAATCATATTTCTCCTCTCTTCGAAAATTTAAAGGTATTTATATTTCTCCTAAGGACATTTTGTCCTCAGATATATTCATTTTATCTCTAGAGTTTAACTTTTTAATTTGAATTACTAAAAATATGCCTGTCAGTATGGAAGATACCCCATCAGATACAGGTGCTGCCATCCATACACCGTTAAGCCCAAAAACATGGGGTAATAGAAGAATCATTGGAATAAGAAGTATTACCTGCCTTGAGAGTGCCAAGAACATGGAAATTTTGGCCTTTGCTATAGCTTGAAAAAAATTAGCGCTTACTACCTGAAATCCCACCATAGGAAATAACAACATGTATATTTTTATTCCATTAACTGTTATATTAGTTAAGCTAGCATCTGATTTATTAAAGAATCCTACTAAGATATTGGGGAAAATATGAGTACATAATGCTCCTGCAGTAGATATTACAGTAGCTGCTATAATAGCCAACTTTAGTGACTTTTTCACACGGGAATATAATTCCGCTCCATAATTGAATCCAATTACCGGCTGGGTTCCTTGATTAATTCCAAATATAGGCATAAGGATTACAGTAGCTATTCCATTTATTATCCCCATGGCACCTATGGCCAAGTCACCTCCATATATCCCCAGGCTCTTGTTCAATACCACATTTACAACACTGGCTGCAAGCTGCATGGCAAAAGGAGACATACCTATGGAAAATATACTTATAACCGTTTCCCACTTCAATATCAAATTCTTTTTTCTTATCTTAAGCATACTATTTCCCTTCAAAAAATAGTATAACACCCATATCATATTTACGCATTGGGCGATAACAGTAGCAAAAGCAGCTCCTTTTATTCCAAAATGAAATATATATATAAATAGAAAATCCAATACTATATTTAGTATTCCTCCTATAAGCATTGTACTCATGGCTTTTTTAGGATTTCCTTCTGATCTTATTACATTATTAAGTCCAAATCCTATTATTTGAAATACGGCTCCACAAAGTATTATAGTAATAAATTCCCGGGCATAATTTATGGTATTATTACTTGCCCCAAAGCCTATGAGCATAGGGTTTACCAATATAAGACCTAATACAGTTACTATAATGGATACTATAATAAGAAGTATTAATGCATTGCCTAGTATATGTTCTGCCTCTTGCTTATTATTTTGCCCAAGTTTTATAGATATTCTGGCAGCAGCTCCTATACCCACCAGCATACCAAATGCCATGATTATAATTGCTATAGGGAATGTCACACTTACTCCAGATATGGCCATAGCCCCTACAACTCTTCCTATAAACATTCTATCTACTACAATATATAATGAATTTACCAGCATGCCAACTATAGCTGGTATGGAAAACTCAAGCAGTAATTTACTTACTTTTTCACTCCTTAATTTAATAGAACGTTCCAAATAAAAAACACCTCCTTCATATATTTAAGTGTAATACTTTTCTCTTTTTTTGTAAAATAAATTCTATATGGTATAATATGTATGACTTATTTATCTTCTTTTAATCTTAATTCTTAACTTATATTCAAATTTTAAGCAATTGTAACATATATTCAACAAAATTGTCATAACTCATTAACAGTTCTGTCATAGAACTGTAACAAAATCAATCTATCATTATAATAATAAAATGATTATATTAATTTAATGGAGGTTTTTATATGGATAACTTTAATAACAATGAAAATAACGAAAATACTTCAAAAGCACTTGTAAAATATGATTTTAAAAATAGATCTAAAACATATTCTAGATTCAAAAGAATTTTATCCTATGTAGCTGTAGGTCTAATATCAAGTTTAATAGGCGGAAGTGTATCTGTAGCAGCATTTTTATATGTAGTACCAAGTACAACTTTTTTTAAGAACACACCACTTTATAATAGCATTAGTTCAAATATATCTTCAACTTCACAAACCCCACAGACCAAAGCTTCTACTATATCTACTACAAGTTCCACCGGACTTACTATAGCTGAAATAGCCAAAAAGGTAAGTCCTGCAGTAGTAGGAGTATCTATTAAAACTGTTTCTCAGTCTAATGTATTTGGTTTCTCAGATGGTCAAAGTAGTGAAGATGACGGAATGGGCTCAGGAATAATAATAAGTTCTGACGGATATATACTTACCAATTACCATGTAGTACAAAGTGCTGACAGCATAACTATAATACTAAATAATAACAAAGAAGTGCCTGCCAAGGTTGTAAATTACGATGCAGATCAGGATTTAGCTGTAATAAAAACAACCAGTGCTGCTACCATGCCTGCAGTGGCGGAACTTGGAAACTCGGATAATATTCAAGTAGGTGACTCCGTAGTAGCTATTGGAAACCCTCTAGGCAAAGAACTTTTAGGTTCCGTAACAAGCGGCATTATAAGTGCTACAAAAAGGCAGATCAGCACAGGAAGTACTACTCAAACCTTCCTACAGACAGATGCTGCTATAAATCCCGGAAACAGTGGGGGAGCTCTTGTAAACTCATTAGGACAGGTAATAGGTATAAATTCTGCTAAAATAGGTGGAAATGGAGTCGAAGGCATAGGGTTTGCAATTCCAATAAATACTGTAAAATCTAGATTAAATGGTCTTTTGAAACCTGTATTGAAAATTGGAATTGCCGGAAGAGATATAGATGCCAGTTTGTCTAAGCAATATAATGAGCCACAAGGTGTTTATGTAGTTGAAATCGAAGAATTTAGTCCTGCTGAGAAAGCTGGATTAAAGGTAGGAGATGTTATACAAAAGTTTGATGGCAAATCTGTTAAGTCTATAAGTGAAATAAATCAGATAAAAGCTACCCACAAATCAGGAGATACAGTTTCCATTGTGGTTTACAGAGACGGCTCCACCAAAACACTAGATTTAAAATTATCAGAATAAGTATAAAGGGCATATTTAATTTATTTAAATATGCCCTTTAAAAATGTTAAGCACTTCTCCTAGTCTTAATTTTTGAATATATAAAAAAACCCGCACTACATATAATTCCTATAAGACTAACTAATTGGGCCACTCTAACATATCCAAGCATTAAGCTGTCCGTTCTTAAACCTTCTATAAAGAGTCTCCCCAGTGAATAAAGCCCAACATAAGCAGCTATTACAGAACCCTTTCTATGTTTTCTTCTAAAAATATAAACCAAGATAACACATATCACTAAATCCCAGAGGGATTCATATAAAAATGTAGGATTATAGTAATTACCATTTATGTACATTCCTTTTTGTATAAATAAAGGAAATCTACTTATAAATTCATGAGTTACAATACCTCCATGAGCTTCACCATTAAAAAAATTTCCCCACCTGCCTATTGCCTGACCCAAAATTATAGAAGGTGCAAAACAATCCCACAATTTTAGGAAATCCATTTTTTTATATCTGGACACTATATAAGCAGCCATAAATCCAAATATAAGACCCCCATGAATAGCAAGTCCTCCTTGCCTTATATTAAATATATCCATAAGATTATCCTTATAATCTTGAAACTGAAAGATAACATAATAGGCCCTAGCTCCTATAATTGCCAATGGAAAAGATATTAAAAATACATCTATTAAGCTATCAAAGTCATATCCTTTATATTTACAATTGAAATTAGCTAAAAAAAGAGCTGCCAAAACTCCGAGACCTATCATTATGCCATACCATCTGATTCCAAAACCATTAATAGAAAAAGCTATAGGATCCATAAATATTACACCCTTTCTTTATCAACTGAAAGCTATAGAAAAACAATTACCTTAAGCACTTATAACTTTTGTAAGGGCCAATACAAGTACTATTATACCCACAAATATTCTATATATAGCAAAAATTCTCATAGGCTTTCTTTTTAAGAAATTCATAAATTTTTCTACAACTACTAGGGCTACTAAAAATGAAATCACAAACCCAATTGCTAGAGCAATAACCTGTAAAATACTCATATCTATTTTTACTTTTATAAGTGACCATCCTGATGCAGCTACCATAGTTGGTATGGCAAGAAAAAAAGAAAATTCTGCTGCGGCTACATTTGTAAGTCCACTTATCCATCCTCCCATTATTGTAGAGGCAGATCTGGACATTCCAGGCCACAAAGAAAGACATTGAAAGCATCCTATTTTAAACGCCTGCAAAATGCTAACATTTTCAATACTTTTAGTACTATTTCCTCTTCTATACTTATTCTCCATATATATCATGAGGATACCCCCAAATATTAAGGCAGAGGATACTGTAATTGAGTTAAATAACTTTTTTTCAATAATGTCATTGAACAATACTCCCACAATAGCAGAAGGTAAAAATGCAACTAGAATAGTAGTCCAAAGTTTAAATCCCCATTTACCAGGCATAAGATTTTTAAGTGAATTAAATATCTTATCCCAATAAAGAACCACTACAGCCAGTATAGCCCCTAGCTGAATTACAATTTCAAACATGTTTATATAGACTTTATCATAGGTTGGTGCTTTAAAGTTTATCAAACTGCCCACTATTATCATATGTCCTGTAGAAGATATGGGAAGAAATTCTGTTATTCCCTCTACTATACCAATAACAGCAGCCTTAATAATAAAGATTAGTTCCATTATTTCCACTCACTCTCTATGTTTTTAATTTTTACAACAACTATTATTATACTATCATTGTAACTTTCTTTACAACAACTATTATTATTAATAAATTGTTACATTAAGTGATTCTTAGGTTCAGGTGGAGTTTGCTTATCTCTCACTTTAAAGAATATGGCAGTATTGGCCAATTACCGCATTGGGACAAAATAAAAACCGTTTTCTACAATAATGAAGAAAACGGTTTTTAGTAAATTTTATATACAAGTAAAGCGTCTAATTTCAGGTCCTGCTTTAACTATATCTTCTGAAACATTACCAAACTTCTTAAAATTCTCATTAAATTTCACCGCTAATTTTTTTGCTGTAGCATCATAAGCCTCTTTATCTTCCCAAGTATTTCTAGGATTTAGTATTTCTTTTGGAACCCCTGGACACTCTTTAGGCATCATTACTTTAAATATAGGATGCTCTACAAATTCAATATCTTGAAATTTTCCACCTAAAGCTTCTCTAATCATAGCTCTTGTATACGGAAGATTTATTCTGTCTCCTTTTCCATATCCGCCACTTAACCATCCTGTGTTTACTAAATAGACTTCTGTATTATGTTTGTCTATTTTTTCACCTAGTAACTTGGCATAAACAGCAGGGTTCATTAACATAAATGGTTCTCCAAAACAAGATGAAAAAGTTGCCTCCGGATCAACTATACCTCTTTCTGTACCAGACACCTTACTAGTGTAACCAGACATAAAATGGTACATAGCTGCCTCTTTTGAAAGCTTGGATATAGGAGGCATTACTCCAAAGGCATCTGCAGTTAAAAATATTATGGTGTCTGGATTACCTCCAACTCCATTTTGTTGTATATTTTCTATATATTCAATAGGATATGCTCCTCTTGTATTTTCTGTATATCTGCCGTCATTATAATCAGGTACTCCATATTCATCAGTTACTACATTTTCAAGTACAGTACCAAATTTTATAGCATTATATATTTCATGTTCCTTCTCTTTGTCAAGTCTTATAGTTTTTGCATAGCATCCGCCTTCAAAATTAAATACACCTTTATCACACCATCCATGTTCGTCATCCCCAATTAATTTTCTCTCAGGATCTGCTGACAATGTGGTTTTTCCTGTGCCTGAAAGTCCAAAAAACAAAGATGTTCTTCCATCTTGTCCTATATTGGCAGAACAGTGCATTGGCAAAACTCCCTTTTCAGGCAGCAAAAAATTCATTACTGAGAATAAAGATTTTTTTATTTCTCCTAAATATTGGGTTCCGCCTATTAATATAATTTTCTTATCAAAATTTATTAATATAAAAGCTTCGGAATTTAAGCCATCTGCTTTTCCGCTAGACTTAAGATCAGGTACTGCTATTACATTAAATCCTGGAATAAAAGACTGTAAATCTTCTTGGGTTGGCCTTCTAAACAGCTGATTGGCAAATAAAGCCTCACATGCCTTTTCGCATATAACCCTTATAGGAAGAGTATATTCTTTTAAAGCTCCTACGAATCCATCAAATATAAAAATATCCTTACCTTTTAGGTAGTCTAAAGTTTTATTATACATTTTATCAAAGATTTCTTCCTCTATAGATAAATTTACACTTCCCCAGTTTATTTTATCCCTTATGCTTTCCTGATTAACTATAAATCTATCCTTAGGGGATCTGCCTGTATATTTGCCAGTATTGATTATTAAAGCTCCTTTATTAGATAAAAATCCCTCTTCTCTTTTAATAGCTAATTCTATTAACTTTGCAGGTGATAAATTTTTATACACATTTTTGTATTCTTTAATATTTAAATATGATAAGTCAATATTCATATTACTTCCCCCTAACATTTTATAATATATATATTACACCATTTATAGAAAAATGCAACACAAAAGATTATTTTATTTCCATTATGCAACATTTTTCCTAGTATTCCTGCACTAATATAATTATATATTTGTATTATATATTATATAAGCTATACTTTTTCCATATGTGATATATTATTTGTGCAATTTAAATCTTTAGATCCTTCAACATTAATTATATAAATTTTAACCAATTAATTTCTAACAAATATATTTTATAGAAATTAATTTTCATAAAGTTTCCTTATCATCCAAGCTTTTATTATATTTATGCATATATTAAGAATGTTTATACACGTATTCTTGAATGGTACCTAAAACAAAAACCTTAAATTTTATTAGATTTAAATTTATATTAAAGTACAAGAATTAATAGAGAATTTTTACTTTTTTGATGTAAAAATTCTTATATTGTATTATAATATTTAAGAGTTGCTCTGAGGCTTACATATTGATATATTGATATATCAATAATGTGTATGTATAAGAAAAATTCTTCATAATTCTTAATAACTTTAGAAACCATATATTAAAGGTGGTGTGCAAAATTAACATAAATTCTTTTTTTAGCATTATCATTTGTAAAATTGTAATAAAGTTATCAAAAATTTTATTTAAGGGTGGAAGTAATTTCCCAGGAAGGGTTGCATTAAAATTAGATAAAAATATTTTGAAAACTATATGTAATAACTATAAGATTATACTTATAACAGGTACAAATGGTAAAACTACAACTACAAGTATGATATATAACATATTAAAAGATAGCAAGAAGTGTGTAATTACAAATAATACAGGAGCTAATATGCTTACAGGGATAGTATCTTGTTTTGTAGAAAACTATTCATTTAAAAAATGCTGTAAGACAAAATATGCAGTTATAGAGTGTGATGAAGCAAATATACCTTTGTTCACAAATTATGTAACACCAGAAATTATAACTATTACCAATCTATTTAGAGATCAGCTAGACAGATATGGCGAAGTCTATTCTACTTTAAATAAAATCATACAAGGTATTGAAAAAGTTCCTCTTTCGAACTTGGTTTTAAACGGTGATGAATCTCTGCTTGGAGATTTAAACTTACCAAACAGAACTATATATTATGGATTTAACTGCCCTCTTACAGAAAATAAAAAGGTATCACTTAATTCCGATGCAAAATTCTGTAAGAAATGTAAGAGTCCTTATATGTATAATTTTCTTACATATAATCATCTAGGTGACTACTACTGCGACAATTGCGGATATAAACGTCCTGAATTAGATTACACTTTAGATGAAATAAAAGAACAAACTCCAGAAGGCTCTCTTGTAATAATAAATGGAAAAGAATATTATATAAACCAACCTGGTACATATAACATGTATAATGCCCTTTGTGCATATTCTGTGGCAATGGTATGTGATATACCTACATCAAATATATATAACTCCCTAAAAAAACAAAAAAGTAGTTTTGGGAGACATGAAAATATAAAAATAGGTGACAAACAGGTTAAGATAATTTTAGTAAAAAATCCTGCAGGCTACGATCAGGCTATAAACACTTTAAGCCTTGATAATAGAACTTTCAACCTTGCAGTACTTCTAAATGATAACTATGCAGATGGAAGAGACGTTTCCTGGATATGGGATGTTAGCTTTGAAAAATTATCCACTTTAAACATAGATAAAATAATGATTTCAGGTATAAGAGTTTACGACATAGCCGTAAGATTAAAAATTGCCGGCTTGCCGGAAGAAAACTTTATAATTTCCAAAACCTATGAATCTCTCACCGAAGAAATAAAAAACTGCAAATTGAATACTGTATATGTGCTAGCTACTTACACTGCTATGATAAACTTCAGAAAATTTCTTAATTTTAAAGGATATATTAAAAAGTTTTGGTAAAAATATTTAAATAAGGAGTTATATAAAATGGAACTGAATATATGTCACTTATATCCTGATTTATTAAATGTATATGGAGATTTAGGAAATATACTTATTTTAAAATATAGAGCTCAACAAAGAGGTATAAATGTAAATGTATGTAACATATCCCTAGGTGATCCCTTTGATGAGTTTAAATATGATATAGCTTTCTTTGGAGGTGGACAGGATTATGAACAGTCCATAGTATCAGAAGATTTAGTAAAAAATAAGAGAGAAGGTATCGTAAACTATATTGAAAATGAAAATGTATTTTTATCTATCTGCGGTGGATACCAACTTTTAGGAAAGTATTATTCTACTCCTAAAGGTGAAAAACTACCAGGTCTTCATGTGTTAGATATCTATACTGAAGGTGGCAATAAAAGATTTATAGGAAACACCGTAATATACAATGAACGATTTAAAGAAACTTATGTAGGTTTTGAAAATCACTCAGGAAGAACTTACATTGGAGATCTAGAACCTCTTGGAAAAGTAATTGTAGGTTATGGAAATAACGGAGAGGACGGCTATGAAGGCTGTATATATAAAAATTGCTTTTGCACCTACTTTCACGGTTCTCTACTCTCTAAAAATCCCGAGTTGGCAGATAGGTTTATAACTTTAGCCCTTACAAAAAAATATGGGGACATAAAATTAACCCCCTTAGATGACCAGTTAGAAATAAACGCTAAAAATTTCATAATAAACAGAGAAACCAAAGGAAAAATATAGCTAAATAAAGAACTTAGGAGTATTTTTATCTTAAAAAATCCTAAGTTCCCTGTCTACATAATCTAATTTTTATCTAAACTTATGTTAAAGTTACCATGGTAACTTACTCTCACCTTGCATCCATCATATATTTCTCCTTTAATTATCTTCTTTGCGATGGATGTTTCTAAAACATTTTCTATATATCTTTTTAAAGGTCTAGCCCCGTAAACTGGATCATAACCCTCCTGCACCATAACTTTTCTGGCACTACTTTCTACATTTAAAGAAATATTTTTATCCTTAAGCCTATTTTCTATGTCCTTTAAGAATATGTTTATTATAGACTCAATTTCTTCTGTATTCAGTGGTTTAAACATTATTATGTCATCTAGTCTGTTTAAAAATTCAGGTTTAAATTTCAACTTCATTTCATTCATTACTCTATCTCTTATATGTTTATCTATTCCAGTATCCTTTTTATTTTCTAGCAGGTAACCACTTCCCATATTAGATGTCATGATTATAATACAATTTTTAAAATCTACCACCTTACCCTGATTATCTGTAAGCCTTCCATCATCCAATATCTGAAGAAATACATTAAATACATCATCATGTGCCTTTTCAATTTCATCAAATAATATTACGCTATAGGGTTTTCTTCTCACTGCCTCTGTAAGCTGACCCCCTTCTTCATAACCTACATATCCGGGAGGGGCACCTATAAGCCTTGAAACTGAATATTTTTCCATGTACTCTGACATATCTATTCTAACTATATTTTCTTCACTATCAAACAATGTTCTGGCTAAAGTTTTTGCCAGTTCTGTTTTACCTACACCTGTAGGTCCTAAGAATATAAAAGAGCCTATAGGCCTTCCAGGGTCTTTCATCCCTGCCCTAGCCCTTATTACAGCATTGGATACAGCCTTAACAGCTTCTTTTTGTCCTATAACTCTTTTTGTAAGTTCTTCTTCTAATTTAAGAAGCTTTTGCCGCTCCCCCTCTACCAATTTGGAAACAGGTATACCAGTCCATCTGGACACTATTTGTGAAATTTCCTGCTCTGTAACTTCTTCTTTCAACATGGCATTTTCATTGTTTTCCTTTAACAGTTCTTCCTTTTCTTCTATTTCTTTTTCCAATTTAGGAATAACTCCATATTTCAACTCTGCCATTTTATTTAAATCATACTCTCTTTCTGCCTTTTCAACCTGTCCTTTTACTTCATCTAATTGCTTCTTCAAATTCCTAACCAAGGTTATATTTGACTTTTCCATTTCATATTTTGAAGTAAGTTCATTATCTCTGTCTTTTAAATTGCTAAGTTCCTTATCTAAAGCCTTAAGCCTTTCTATAGAAGCAGTATCTTTTTCTTTAGATAGGGCTTCTTTTTCAATTTTTAGTTGAAATATTTTTCTTTTAACACTGTCCATAACAGTAGGCATGCTATCAATTTCCGTTCTTATCATAGCACATGCCTCATCAATTAGGTCTATTGCCTTGTCTGGTAAGTACCTGTCTGTTATATACCTGTCTGAAAGTTTTACTGCTGCTATAATGGCAGAATCGTGAATTCTTATGCCATGGTATATTTCAAATTTTTCTTTAAGGCCCCTCAGTATTGAAATAGAATCCTCCTTGGTAGGTTCATCTATTACTACGGGTTGAAATCTTCTCTCTAAAGCTTTATCTTTTTCTATATACTTTCTATATTCATCAAAAGTAGTTGCCCCTATACAATGAAGTTCACCTCTTGCTAGCATTGGTTTAATTAAATTTCCTGCATCCATAGAACCTTCAGTTTTACCAGCTCCCACTATAGTGTGAATCTCATCTATAAACAATATTATCTTTCCTTGACTTCTTTCAACTTCCTTCAATACAGCTTTTAATCTCTCTTCAAACTCTCCTCTAAATTTAGCTCCTGCAATTAATGCCCCCATATCCAAAGAAAATATTATTTTCTCCTTCAATCCTTCTGGTACGTCTCCTCTTACAATTCTTTCCGCCAACCCTTCAATTATGGCAGTTTTCCCCACACCTGGCTCTCCTATAAGCACAGGGTTGTTCTTAGTTCTTCTTGAAATTATTCTAACTACTCTCCTAATTTCTTCATCTCTGCCTATAACCGGATCCAATTTATGCTTTTTAGCCTCTTCAACCAGGTTTCTTCCATACTTAACTAATACTTCATAAGTTCCTTCAGGATCCTGGGTTTCAACTTTCTGGTTTCCTCTAATAAGTGTTAATGCTTCCAAAAATCTATCTTTTGTTATATTGAATTTCTTTAAAAGTCCGTCTACCTCTCTGGAGTAAATTCCCATAATAGCCAGCATTACATGTTCTACACTTATGTAGGAATCTTTAAATTTTTTAGCCACATTTTCTGCCTTTATAAAGATGTCTTCAAATCTTCTTGTAGCATAGAGTGAAGAAGTTTGTGCCCCTTCTCCTAATACCTTAGGCATTTTATTCAAAACATTCTCAGTTTCATTCACCAGCGCCTTTACATCTACAGACATTTTCCCAAATATATTTGGAATTAATCCATTTTCCTCAAACACTAATGCCGAAAACAAATGAATAACATCTATCTGCTGATGGTTATACTTTATGGCTATGCCCTGGGCATTATTTATTGCCTGTTGAACTTTAATAGTAAGCTTATCTATATCCATATCACACCTAGTTGCCTAAAATTCTGTAAGTTTTAGACAACTTTCCTCCTTTCTAATTGATTTTTAGATTATAACAGCTAAGAGAAACCATATTTTTGATCTAGTTTTACAGCAAAATCAAAATATTTAATTGATTCTGAAACATTTCCCATCTTATAGTACATTTGGCCCATCTTTATATATCTTTTATATATTTTAATATTTGTTGCAAATTTAAACAAGGTATCCAGGGATAAATTCATATACATTTCTCCCAATTCAAAATCCCCCTGTTTTACAAGTATAACCGCCTTGTAATAATATGCTCTTTCTATATATTCCATATCATTTAAATTTATAGTATAATTCAAGGCTATATCACATATATGACGTGCTTTATCTAGAACTTCATTTTTTATTAAAATATTTACAGTCATAAGCATAAATCTTACCATTTCTCTTATATCGTCCTTAGGATATATATCTATAGCTTTATTTAAATAATCTATTGCAATATCCTTCATATTTAAAATAAACATGACAGAAGCATACTCAAAAATAGCTTTAGCTTTATTTCTTATATCTTCTCCAAAAAACACATCTACCTTTTTTTCATATTCTTTAAATTTGCCTATATTCATTTTAAGAGAAATCAGCGCCAGCAAATGATATATCTTTGCTTTCTTTATATCTTCTTCTACAAAATGCAGCAAACTCACAATCTTATCAGCTAATTCATAAGATTTTTCATAGTTTTCCATAACAAAATAACACATAGATTGATTATAAAGTGCTTTTACTAAAAGCTCATTATTATTAATTTTTAGCGTAATATCTATAGCATTATTATAATAATTTATAGCATGTAAATATTCTTTGGACGTAAAAAAATATCTTGCAATATCTATATAATATGTAACTGCCCTTTCATGAGAGAAACACTTTTGTAAATAACCATAATAGTTACGTATTACATGTTGAGCTTTTTCTAATTCTTTCCTATCTAAATAGCAATTAAATAAAAGATGTAGTACTTCAAAACATATGTTACTATAACCACCATCTCTAGCAAATTTGAAATTATACTTGAGGATTTCTTCATAGTCTTTTTTATTATCACATTTAACTATATTGTCTATATTCTTTATTATTTGATCCTTTATGTCCTGTTTCAAATATCCAATGTCAACTTCAAGTCTATTTGCTATAAATTTCAATATCCATTCCTCAGGTTTTACCTTATCATTTTCAATACAACTCATCTTAGATACCGATATTTTGTTACCACACAAATCTTTTAGTGTATAACCTCTATATATTCTTGCCCTCTTAATTTTCTCTCCCGTAGAAAGTATTTCCATAATTCTCACCTATTTTACCTAAATCTCTTTTAAAACCCCGATCCTTTTAAAAATATTAACACCTTCATTTAAATACTTGGCTGCTTCCTTATCTCTTTTATTATCTATATAAAATTTCCCTAATATTATAGAAATATCCCCCATTTCTTTGGTATAATCCATATTTTTTACAAAACTCAATGCACTAATAAGGGTATTTTCTGCTTCTTTTTTATTGGATTCAAGCATATCTATTCTAAATTTTAACAGATAATAATATACCAAGGTTCTATCATTACCTTCATCTATTCTTTCCATTATTTCCTGAAGAATTTTTTTAGAATTGAAAATATCTTTTAACTTTATATAATTTTCACATATGTTTACAAGGGTTTCAATAATATTACTATCTTTAAGTTTTGATCTTAATTCCTTAGCCTTATTTAAATGTATAAAAGATTCTTCAATATTATCAAATTCAAAAAAAAGCTTACCTAAGTTATTTTCGATTTTTGCAATACTAACTACATCATCTAACTTTTTATACACACTTAAAGTCTTTTTAGAATACTTTATAGCATTATCTATATCTCCTCTTTTTTTATACTCCTCAGCTAATAAAAAGAGTGTTTTAGCATATTCTTTTTCATCATCCATCTGTTTAAATTTTTCTTTTGCCAGATAGGAGTAATTTATTGCCTCTGGAATATTCTCCAACTTAAAATTCACACAAGCTATATAATAATATATTTGTCCAAGTAAAAAATCATCACCTATGTTATTTTCCTTATATACGGTTTCGGCCTGTTGAAAATAACTTAAAGATGAATAATATGCTTTTAGTTTTTTAGATATTCTACCTAGATTCACAAAGGTATTTATAGTCTCTTCATAATTATTATCCTTTATAAATATGACATTTGCAGACAACAAAAACTGCTGTGCAATAGGATATTCTCCCTTAGCCATATGTACCGTACCTCTTAAATATAAATTCTTTGCTTTTTTATATTCCAGCGAATATTTTTCTGCATAATATAAGGCCTTATCAATATATCTTTCTGATTGATTAAAATTACCATTTATTATGTAAGATTCAGCTATATTTTCAAAATAAGTACAGATCTTTTCAGCTTGAGTTTCTTCTGATTCCATTAAATATTCAATAGAAGTTTTCAACTCTGATGCTAAATATTCCAATAGGTCCATACTAGGATTGGATTTTCCGGATTCTACAAGACTTATCTGCCCCGGTGTAATTCTATCCCCTGCTAAATCTTTTAAAGTCATATTAAGTTCTTTTCTTCTCCTCTTTATTTTCTCCCCTAAAGAAAGTATCTCCATATATTCACTCTTCCTTTACCCTTGTCTTTTTATTTTAACCACATTAAAATTTTAATAAATTAACTATTTTAATTATATCATATTTTTAGGAGCAAAAGAAAAATTTTTAACTATATTGGCAGTAATACAGGTTATTTAGTATAAAATACCAGAATATAATACTAAAGGTGTATTAACTATATTATAATTAATACACCTTTAGTGTTGTATTACAAAATATTACATTGTAAAATTCGACATTTTTCCATATACATTGCCTACTGCATTTTTCAAATACCGAGAAGTTCTTTTTATCCTCCTCATGGTAGTTTTATCTAATTCAGGTACTATCATCATACCTAGTGCTGTCCCAATTATTGCACCTGCTACAAATTTTCCACTCATTTTGTTCACTCCTTTCATAATTTTCAAAATGATACTTTTGTTTATTAAGGACATCTAAAAATTTCACAATTTTATTCAAATTATAAATAATGATATCTACATACTGTCTAATTATTTTTTTGAAAATATGTTATTCTATATATAACATAGAGTATGCAATTTTAATTTTTTTAAACTAAATTAATTGATTAAGAATATAAATGTTGATTAACCAAAAATAAATTCATAGTTTCAATGAAAAAAATGGTTAATGAACACTTGTATCATTTAATATGTTATTAATATTTTTGAAACAATTTAAAACATAATCTTAAATTGAGGATAATTTGTAATTACAAACTGAATTGCCCCCATTATCATGGCAAAAATACAAAGAATCATTACAATAACTACAGCACCTGTATCATACCTTATTTTCTCCTCTTTATTTACAATGTATGCTGCAATGATCTCAATTCCAATAAGAATTAACATTACCGGCCACAACGATATTATTAAATTATAATTTATATTCTTAAACATACTATGCGTTAAAAACATTACCCCAAATACAATAAGTATTATCCCTGAAGTAAATGTACCAACTCTTCTCCCCTTAATCATCCATATCTCTCTCCCTTTTCTTTCCCATGATAAGTTTTACTCCAATTATAATTATTGCTATTGCCACAATTACCTGAGGGGCAACTCTTCCAAAATTGCTTATAACCTCATAAGCTCTTACACTTATATATGGCTCAATAACATATCTGATATTGTCCCATATAAGGTAAATCCCCATGCACACCAGAAGTATTCCAAAAAATAACCTTCTCCTTTTAAATAAGTTTTTATCCCAATTAAACAATTTGTCTACGGAAAACATATAATTATCTTCCATAAGGGAAAACTCCTCTTGAGATAAGCTTTGTCTATTTATACAGTCAAAAAAAGAATAGAACCAAATTAAGGGTAAGACAAATAAAAGAGGTCCTATATGAAGCCATGTTGAAAGAAATATTACAAAGAAAAATGCAGACATAATTGACAATCCCATTTTCATAAGTCCCATGTACATATGTCCTGCACCTGGAAGAAAAGAAAAGAAAATGGTTAAAAAATTACCTTTTTTCATTTTCATTATTGAATACCTCCATATTAATTATTTTATTGGTGAAATTACCAAGCTCTATATTAATGGAATTCACTACTGTAAATTTAGGTGAACCAATTTCTAATGTTTTCATTTTAGTATTTGCTATAAAATTCAATGTACTTGAAAACACAAATATAAGGGATATACATGCGGCAATGGAAACTCTAAGAGAATAAAACAAAAACTGTTTATCTTTCTTCTTATATTTAATTATTTTATTTTTTAATTCTTCTTCAAATCCCAAAGGTACTTCTATAAGTTCATTATCATCAAAGCTTTCTGTAAGACATTGGACACATTTTTCACAGCACTCCATATGCTGAGATACAACAATAAGTTCTTTATTATCCAAGTCTCCCTTTTTAAACTTTTTTATACATAAATCATTTATATGTCCATTACTATCAAACAAACTATCCCTCAAGCGAATTCCTCCTTCCATAAAATTTTAAGAAGTTTTTTTGATCTATATAATCTTGTTTGGAGCGTTTTTAAATTTTCTCCTGTATCCTTTGCCATATCTGAGAGCTTTATATTTTCACAGAAGTAATTTATTGCCACGGTTTTATAGGGTTCTCTTAGCCTATTACACAAGTTATATATTTTTGCATCACTATACTTGTTTAATACACTTTCTTCTGGAGAATACTTTGTATCCTCTATATATTTGTAATCTTCGCTGGTAAGGCTTTCTAACTTTCTAGCAGGACTTTTAACATAATCCCTGCACTTATTTAACGCAATTTTTGTAACCCATGCCTTAAAATTTTTGCCATCAAATTTATTCATATTTTCGTAGGCAGTTAAAAAAGTCTGCTGAGCTATATCCTCTGCATCAAAATAATTTTTAGTAAAGGAAAAGCAAATAGTAATGATTAAACGTTCATACTGTTTTATGTAATTTTCAAATTGATTTTTCCAAATAATCATCACCACCTTTTTACCCTCATAATAATATAACGATTTATAAATAAAAAATACTTCAATAAATATAATAATTTTTTAATCTTTTCTTTTAATATAATAAAGCTGCACATAACCTATATAAATATAAGCTATGTGCAGCTTTACTTGGGATTATCTCCATTAAACAGAAAATACTTATAGCAAGAATTTCACTACTATAGAAGCAGCAGCCAATACCGCACCTATAATAGAGATATTTCTATATATTCCTACAGATTCAACATCATTTTTTTCTTTTTTCATATAGATAATTCCTGCAATAAACATTCCTAGTCCAACAATAACAAAAAGTCCAAATAAAATCCATGCTTTCATTCTAATTTCCTCCATTTTAATAATAATGATGAATTAATGATAACTGCAACGGAACCAACATTATGTACTAGTGCTCCAACAACGGGATTTAATATGCCTGTAATGGCCAGGGTAATAGCAATAAAATTGAGCATCATAGAAGCTGCGAGGTTTATATTAATGGTTTGCATAGTTTTTCTGGAAAGCTGTAAAAGGTGTGGGATTTCCTTGATATCATCCCCCACAAGGGCAATATCTGCAGCATCAATTGCAATATCACTTCCAACTCCACCCATAGCTATTCCTACATGTGCTGTCTTTAATGCAGGAGCATCATTAATTCCATCACCCACCATACAAACAAGCTCCCCTTTATTCTGATACTCTTTGATAGCTTTCATTTTATCTTCAGGCAAACAGCTTGATTTCAAATCTGTAATTCCAGCAATCTGTGCCATATGATTTGCTGCCTGTGGTGCATCACCAGTAAGCAATACAGTTTGAATTCCCGTGTGGTGTATTGCATCAATTGTTTTTAAAGCATCAGGACGAAGCGTATCCGACAATGCAATCAATCCAATAGCTTTTTGATTTGCTGCAACATAAATCACTGTACTTCCATCTGCCTTAGCTTCTTCCGCTGATTGATAAAGAGTAACTGGCAATTCAGTTTTTTGTTCAGATAACAAAGTTTCATTACCTGCCAGTATTCTGATACCACCTACATCGGCCAAAACCCCTCTACCTGCAATAAGAGTAAAGGTACTTGACTCTTCTGGCAATTTACCATTTTTATTCTTATAATAGGAAACAATTGCTTTCCCCAGAGGATGCTCTGAACGAAGTTCCGCAGATGCCGCAAGTGCAAGTAATGCTTCTGAATTGATATTTGATACACAGCTTTTTACCTGAACCACTTCGGGTTTACCGTATGTAATAGTACCGGTTTTATCAAATGCCATTCTCTTTATTTTGGCAAGCCGCTCTAACGCATCACCTTCCCGGACAAGAATACCATACTTTGTGGCATTTCCAATTCCAGCCATAATGGCTGTGGATGTTGCAAGCACTAATGCACATGGACAAAATACAACAAGGATGGTAACTGATCTGATAATTTCATGGGTAACAAACCATGTGCCAACTGCCGCCGCAAGTGCTATGACTACAATCCACGTAGCCCACCTATCAGCTATTCCAACAATTTTTGCCTTTCCTGCATCTGCTGATTCAACAAGATGGATCATCCTCTGAAGAGAGCTGTCCTCTCCAACTTTCTGTGCAACCATTTCAAAAGTACCAAATTGATTGACAGTGCCGCTGAAAACTTCATCACCCTCATCTTTATCCACAGGTAAAGATTCTCCAGTCATTATAGACTGATCCACAGAGGTTTGTCCTTTGATAATCATTCCATCAACAGCTATTGTCTCTCCTGCCAGAACTCGCAGAATATCACCCTTTTTAATTTGAGCAGCAGGAATTATAGATTCTTCACCATTTTGTACAATTCTTGCATTTGTGGGTGTAAGATGTACCAACTTTTCAATTCCAGCACGGGCCTTAGCAACAGTACGCTCTTCCAGATAAGCCCCGATTGTCATAATAAAAGCCACTTCACCAGCTGCAAAGATTTCACCGATAAAAATTGAGGCAATCAATGCAATTGAAACTAATACATCTGCCTTAATATCGAACTCAGTTACTAGTCCTAAAATAGCTCCTTTTACAATGGGAATACCACAAAAAATAATTGCAATCCATGCCGCACTTTCCATATTAAAAAAACTTATAATTAGAGCAATTAGAGATAATGCAAGAAATAATAATGTTCTTTTGTCATCATCCTTTAATAATTGTATCAATAAAACCACTCCTTTTATACCCATGGGGGTATGTGTATATTATACCCCCATGGGTATAGCATGTCAATAAAAAAGCAACTGTTACTTTTAACAGTTGCTTATTAGGACATCTATGACATTCTTGAAAAATGCTCTACAGCCTTGGCAAAATCTGCTATTACCCTATCGGCATCTCCATGTTCAATACCTTCTCTGACACAATGGTTCAAATGACCTTCTAAAACCACCTGACCTACTTTATGTAAAGCACTTTTCGCAGCATTGATCTGAATTAAAACATCTTCACATGGAATATCTTCATCCACCATTTTATCAATAGCCTTTATCTGTCCCATAATTTTATTCAGCCGTCTGTGTAGATTGCCTGCATCCATGCATTGACGCATTATCACACCTCCTTAAATAGTATACTACCATCCTCCTTTCATAACGTCAACTTAATCTAAGTTCTTATACTTCTCATGCTTAACAACATTTTTAACAATTAAATTTCAAACAAACTATAAGTTTGAAATTTAATTATTAATAGCATTATCTATCCCATGAAACAGTCCCTTTGCTATTTTATTTTGATACTCCTCAGTATTTAATAATTTATCTTCTTGTGGATTTGACAAAAATCCTGTTTCCACTAATATAGTAGGAACCTTAGACCAATTAAATCCTGTAAGGTCATTTCTTTCAACAATCCCTCTGTTTTCCATCCCAACTTCATTTACTAAACCTTCCAACACTACTTGTCCATATTTTCTACTAATTCCACTTATATCCTCAGCATACCCTATAGGTGCTGGAACTAGCATAGATGCCCCTGAAATATTTGAGCTTTCAGAGGCATCTGCATGTATCCTTACAACCAAATCTGCATTATTTCTATTACCAACTTCCGCTCTTTCTATATTGCCTGGACTTTCCTGTAGAGTTGTTTTAGTCATAATTACGTTGTAACCCTTATTTTCAAGAAGACCTTTTAATTTCATAGCAATATCCATAGTTATTACATACTCTGGTGTTTTACTATTTATTCCTTCTGCTCCACCACCATCCTTTATTTTTAATTCCTTAGCTCCCGGATATATGGCTTCCTTTTCCAAATTTGACCCCCTACCATGGCCAGGATCAAGAACTACGACCTTCCTCTTAACTTCTTTTGTTTTTTCACTGTCAACATTTTGCTTTTTGTCCTCTTGATTATTTTCTGCGGCTTTTTTATTATTATCCTTATCATTCTTCTGTTTATCACTAGTTTTACTTGAAGATGCACTTTGACTATATTCACTGCCCTTGCTTACATTAGAAACAGGCTGCATTATTTTTGAACATCCTGCAAATAAAAATACAAGAAATATACAAAAGGACATTACTTTAAATTCAAATTTCAAAATTTAAACTCCTTTCAATATCAACTTTCACAATTAATTATGAAGTATTCCATTTATCCGAACGCTAACATTGCTAATACTCCCATCGCACTCTGTGAAAGCGATTCACACAAAATTAAAAATTTTGGTTCTCTGCTTTTCTATCAAAGTGGGAGATAAGCACTGCTACGCGCCTGGATAAGTTCTTCTAAGGTTCAGATGGAGATAAGTATTTCTCTATAGCAAACTCCACCTGAACCTAAGAATCACTTGATGATTACATAATATATTTCATATTCCCTATTTTGCCTTCTCATATTCCGATATTAGCTGCACATTATATCTTTCTACTTCATTTATCTCCTCATCGCTGCCCTTAAAACTTGGATTAGGTTTGTACCATGTTTCATTAGCGAAATAACTCTTATATGGTTCTGTTTCAAACACATAACCATGTCTTGCATATATTTCATTTCGTGCAAGGGCTAAGGTCTCTTTGCTTAATGAGCTTAATTCATCATCTGTAAGTCTCCTATCAGCACTATCACTAAATATATAATCACTAGAATCATTTATTTCTTTATTGTCTGTTACTGTATTATCCTTTACTGTGTTATTATCCTTTACTGTGTTATTATCCCCATTGTCTGTACTACTCTTACTTTCTGTTGTTTCTGATTTATTAATATTGCTCCCTTGCGAAACTGTAGTATTATTATTCTTATCATAAATATAATATCCACAAAAACCTACTAACAAAATAAGTAACCCTACTAACACCCGCAGAGCTATAAATTTCACATAATTTCCAACATTAGTATCTGTGTTTATATTTTGAGTTTGATTTTTTTGTGGTGTCCCACATTTAGAGCAAAATTCTTTATCCCCAACATCAAATCCGCATTTTTTACAATAAGACACGATTGGTTTCCTCCCACATAACCTATTAGATTATTCTTATACTAATTAAACATTTAATATGAAAAGCTTTCTGCAAAACTTTCTCTACGCTGTTCATCTGCTCTTTCTAAATCCGCTTGAACTTCTGCCTGATGCTCTGCATTTCGTTCCATAATCTCTGCTTGCTGCTCTGCTGCCTTTTGCTGATAATACAAGGCAGCTGCTGCTGCTGCTTGATCTCTTGCTGTAGATGCTGAATTATCCAAAGATAGATTACTACTATTATCCTGAGATGATTGAGTTGATGTCACAGTTGATTTAACAGATTGAGTACTATTTTCGTTATTACTACTATTTTTAGAAGATTCCTGGTCTGGAGAAGTTTTCTTCTTATCCTCAGATGACTGAGTTGACGTTACAATTGATTTGGCAGATTGATTGCTATTTGCCTGTTTGGCAAGATCTTTATTGATCACGAAAACCTTTACACACAAGAACACTGAAATTACCGATAAAAGCACAGCCATGCTTTTATAAATACCATTAAGTTTGTTACTACTTATAAAAACTTTACTTCCACAATGAATACAGAAATTGCTGTCATTATCAATCTGTTTAGAACAATTTTTACAAATCATATAAATATTATGCCCCCCTTATGAATTTATTTCATATTGTGTTATATGATTCTAATTATACACTACCGCTTACATAATCACAATTACTAATGTAAGTTGACAGAATTACCCCCCACAGGATATACATTGCTGAAAATACTTTTTCATTAAACAATTTAGTTGAACATTTTATTCATGAAGTCAATATAATGTATTAAACCTACAACTAATGTGATTCATAACATTGTAAAGATTCTGATACTTCCAGACTTGTGAGAAGCATTAGTTATAGAAGAGGGGGTGGAAACCAATGTCAGAACATTTGGACGAAAGTACGGACAAAAAAATAGATGCCATAGGAAAATATGTTTCAGTAATGATTGAATACGGTCATAGACATTCTTACATCAATGGAATATTTTTAGGAGAGACTAACGATCATTTCATAGTGAAAGATAGTAAAAATAAAATTACTTATATTCACAAGAACAAAATAATATGTCATATATTTAAAGAAAATTAAATTTTTACTCAATATTATCAAGTATAAATTTTATAATTTTATTTATGGGCATATGAAATTTTCTCAATCACAATGAACATTTTAAAAATTTAAAAATATATTATAATTAGATGAAAATTCCAAATGTAGCAAAGGCACTGTAACAAATGGAACTATTATAGATATTATTAAATAGTGCAAAAACTATGTACTAACAAGATTATATAAGGAGGCAGCTATATGGAAACAAATTTAAATCCACAAGATGAAAATATCTACATGGAAATAAATCCAAATCCAGAGGATAAAAATATTCCAATGAAAATAAATTTAAATCCACAGGATAAAAACATTCAGCTTAAATCAATGGGAAGTGTAACACGTCAGGAGTTAATCGAAAGAGAAATTATTTTTGATGCTCCCAAGAAAGACGTAGTATTAAAAGTGATTAATATACTAAACGAAGTTGAGATAAAAGATATAAACGTAGCTACTGGAACCATTTTAGTAAGTGGTTATTTAAATAGTTGCATTATGTATACTACCATGAAACGACCACAAGCCGAAAATAATAATAACCAAAATAATAACGAGAATTCAAATAATTCGCAGGGTCATGGCTATATAAGTATGCAAAATAATAACAGTAGTGATAATACCACTGCAAATAAGAATAAGAAGGAGCAAGCTAAACCAAGCTGCGGTGTTGTAGATAATAGCGTCGCTTTAGACGGTGTTATTCGCCATACAACTGTTTCGATACCATTTAAATCATTTATATCTGATCCACAAGTTCAAGAACAGGATATTTGCTCAGTTACATCTTCATCTATTTTAAATAACTTGAAATCAATTACTACAAATCCAATTTATGAAGAAGAGGATGATGAAGAATCAACTATCTCTATAATGCGTGGTGAAGAAGAGCAGAAATTTATAAAAGGAATTGTTAATAAAACCTTAATTGAACTTACTGTTGATATAAAAAGATATGCTGAAAATTAATACGGCATTTATAAATAAAATATGAAAAGTAAATGAAATATTTTTATATATTCAGAACCACCCTTAAAAAACGGGTGGTTTGTTGTTAATGTCATTAGCTTAAGTTTCTAAAAAAGATTTATAAAAAACAAAACCTTTGTAGTAATGCGAAAAAACCTTCCATTGGTTGAAGTAAATACAGTTCTAGTAAAAATAAAATTTCCACTAGAATTTAAGTATTAAATCTATGGTAGCTTCGTAACATTATTGATTAAAATTTAATAATATATAGTGAAGAAACTAATTGCTTCAATTAAATATATATTAACAGTAAGTATACTAAAGATTTCTAAATATTATAAGGAGGTCATTATTATGAACATTAAAATTATAGAACAAAATTATCTGGGGACAAAGATGACAATAGTAACAAAAAGCGGTAATAAAATACAAGGCGAAATTTTAAAAACTGATGAAGACTCTACTTTCATAAAACTTAAAACTGAGAATGGAATAACGATGGTTAGTACTAATGCAATTGAAAGTATATATTAGCCCTCATACAAGTTCAACTGTAAAAACTATTTTTTGCAGACACAGCACTTTTTATAATACTATAACAATATTCGTAAGAGGAGGAAAATTTGATGAATATTAATAAAATAAATCAAGGTGAACTTGGTTATAACGTAACGGTTGTTACAGTAAACGGTAATAAAATACAAGGTGCTATCTTAAAAAACGATGAAGATGCGGATGTATTAAAACTGAAAACTGAAAAAGGTATAGTATTTGTCAATTATACTGCTATAGAAAGTATATATTAAAATTCAAACTTATAATCATAATAGTTTATGATTATAAGTTTAAATAAATATAAATAATTTGGAGGCTACCTTAATGGTACCTCTTTTAATTATAAATTACCCGTAAGTATAATATATTAATATCTTATTAGGAGGATTCATGCAATGTCTGATTATCATTTTAATGATTATAATAACTTTATAGGAAAGCATATTACTGTTATTTATGACTGTGGTTCTAAGTGTAAAAAACTTCATTGTAAATTACTTCAATATTCTGAAAAGAATTCAAAAGAAAAATTTATTATATTAAAAACACATGATAATACAATTTACCATATGAATTGTAATAAAATTATATACTGGACAGCAAAGTATAAGGATGCACTCACTGAAGATCAAGATGCTTATAAGTCAAACACTAAACGTATTGAATCTGATCCAGTTGTTGAGGGCGAAGATTTATTATTAGAGAAAACACACCATAAAGATACTACACCACCTGAAACAAATATTCCTAATGCCAAATTACACGCCGTAGAACCTTTAAGTAATGAGAAAATCACTGAATCTCATTATGCAAATTTCCCTAAAGAAAATACAGCTTTGATACCAAGTGAAAGTACTATTTATGATAATTCACAAGAGAATACCAGTATACTACCACAGAGTAAAAATAAATCTAATCCATCATTGGAGCTTGTTAATAATGCTGCAATTATTTCAGATGAACGTGATATTAATTATGCAGCACATTCAGAACTTAATAATGATGAAATCATTACTGATTATAAAAAAGATCATAACTGTGACAAAGTTATACAGAAATATAATCATAAAGATAATTATAAGAAAAATCTTCTAAGTTCTCCTCTAGCAGCATTTATAAACAGTAATTTTCAAGGTGTGCATTTAACAATTTATACTACTTCCACCCAAATCATATCAGGAGAAGTTATTTTTAACTACAACCGTTTAATTATTCTAAAATCAGATGAAAAGACCTATTATATCAATCCTGAGCAAATTGCCTACTTTTGTTAAATTTCAAATGGAATCTAAGTTATTATTAAGAACTTATCATAAAGAAATTCTGATATGAAACTATATTTTATGTATTCAGAACAGATATACAGTGGAAAGCTATACTTAAGAGAAAAATTTGCTGTCTATAATTCAATACATCTCATTTTAAATAATAGTGTAATGCGGGAGTATTTAAAGGCATGTGGAAACGGTAACTTGAAGGATATGACGGAATTAAAGGTATAGATTAGAAATGACTTCGCATAGATAGAAACATGATAAAAGCTCCCCTTGCACAAGAGTCTGCTGGCAAAAGTCCAACAGACTAAGGAAAACTGAAATTATTTAATGATAAGTTCTAACCAAACATTGTTTTAATCCACCAATATAAAATACATAAAGTAAACACAACTGTTAAAGGAACAATGATACTTGTTACGTTTAAATATTCTTTCCATGATATCTTAATCTTATTTTTCTTTAATATATGCATCCACATTAATGAAGCTAGTGTTCCAATAGGAAGAAGAAGAGAACCCATATCACTTCCAACAATATTAGCCAAGTAAATTGTTTTTAAAGTGAGATTATCTAATCTCATATTAGATAATGCAATTGTACCTATCATTAACGCAGGATGATTATTAAAAATATTAGATAAAATGGAAGTTAATCCTCCCATTGCAAAACTTGCGTAAAACAAACCTTGCTTTGAAATTGGCTCAATTAAGCTTATGATCTGCTTTGTTAATCCAACATTATTTAATCCATAAATAATCACATACATTGAGAAAGCAAATAACAGAATATGCCATGGTGTTTTATTTAAAATATCCAATGGGCTTGTTCTTAAATAATACCACCTCAAAAGTATTAAGACAAGTGACCCAACAACTGCAACAATTTCTATGGGAATGCTAAAGTAAGATGCGACAAATAATAGACAACGTATTCCAAATACGAATATTAAAATCTTTAACATAAAGCTTGTACGTCTTTTTTTCGTATTGAGAGAGAAATTTGCTTTAAATGGATGAAACTCCTTTGTAAAAAATATTTCATCTAGTTCTATTACTGATTTTGGAAGAGTACGTGGGATTCTCTTTCTTAGTAGCAAAAACATCAAAAGTGACATGAATAGAAGTCCAAATGTGCCAGGAATGAACATCATTTCTGTATGCTTGTAAAGTGTCATATGAATTATATTTAATGCAATTAAATTTGTAATATTACTTACACCTATAGGTGTACTTGAACCAGTCGCAATTAACGCACCACTCAATAAATAAGGTATCTGTTCACGAGTATTTAATTGTAAATTTTTTAATAATAAAATAAGAATAGGTGTAGTAATCAAAATGCTTCCGTCATTATTAAAAAGTAAAGTCATGAGAAAGCATAATAATTGTATATACCAAAATAACCTATAACCAGATCCCTTTGCTAAACCCGATAATCTAGCTGCCACCCAGTGGAAAAAACCAAAGCTTTCTAAAATAATTGCCATGACAATAGTTGCAATGATAGTGAGAGAAGCACCGCTAACTTTATGAGCAATATCTACTAGATTAGGATAAGTCACAACTCCTATGAATAGTACCATAATAGCCCCTATTGCAGCAGGATATGCTTCATTCAATTCTCTTGGTGAAAAGAAAATAATTATAGTTGTCATAATAAACACAAAAATAGTTGCTATAGTTATACTGAGAAAAGATATAGTAAAGCTTCCGACTATCAATATAATAAAAGAAGAAATCAATTTATGATTATGCCAAAACTCACCTGATGATAGTGAGAAGTAACCTGAATTACTTTTATCCTGATGTTCTAGATGTTTATCATATAGATGTCTTTGTTGCTCGTGGTGCTTAAAAAGTGGTGGTGGTTTGGGTAACCTTTTATGTGGGGGTTTCGGTATCCTCCTGTGTGGGGGTTTAGGTCCTCTATAAAAATTTATTAAATAATCATCAAAATTTTTAAATGTTTTATCTTCATGCTTACAACACCAAATAATACATAACATTACCAAAATTATGATAACTAGATTGGTCATAATTATTCATCCTCCTGTGTTTTTATAAATTTAAAGTTATGCTTTAGCCACAATTTTTGTGGTTAATTTGATGGTCTATATTCATGCTTACAACATGAAATAGCATATACTATTACTAAGATTATGATACCTGTATTGCTCATAATTATTCCTCTCCCTGTTCGCTATAAATTTAAAGCTATAATTTAATCACAATTTTTGTAGTTAGGAATCTCTTAGTATGTAATTATCACCATCAAGTTTTGTGAAAATTTATAAATACACGCTATACAATTTTCATTGTCAAAATTAGTTATCCCCTTATCCATAAAGTTACATAATAAGCCAGAACTATCAAAGCCTAAATCTCAGTTATTTTGAACAATGTAACCTACTTACAAGTAAAATACTTCAGTTGTACTTTTTTTTAAAAAAAAAGTGCAATACTCATTTAAATAATCTACTATGGTTTCAATTATTGATTTTTGAGCAACACTAATTATAATACCAAATATCCTCTAACTCACTTATATTAATTTTTGCAATATTGATATATTTTTAAAAGGTATTTGATACATCTTATTAAAATTTAAAATTACTTATAAAATGATACTTGTTTACATATGCCTAACTAACTATTAAGGATGTTTTTTATGATTCTTTTCATCATTATCTTTATCTTCTTCATCACTTAATATACTGTCCATTAATTCAGCAGTTCCTGCTTCCGCTAGAACATAAGCAATATGAGGTATTTCTATCACTGCTATACCACCATTATAATCAACTACAAGTGCATTTCTGATTGCAGCTACTATAATTGCTTTTTCTATTTTATCTCCCGATTTTAAAAAAATATCAACACGATTTTTAATTAATTTTGATAATAGTTCTTTCACCTGTATTCCCCCATTTTATCTGTTGTTATTAACATACTATGTGGGGGGTATTTATATGGTTACTAAATACTAATAAAAGTACTTCTGTATTTTTTCATCCAATGCAAAATTGCTCACTTTAATCCCTTCTATTTTTTTATTTTCTAAATTTTTGACGAATTTTTCACGAATCCTATTTATACGGTATTTATTGCCTAGTATTTCAAAGGCTTCACCTTTTCCCATAAACTACTTTAGAAAATTTTATGATTTTAATTAGACTAACAGAGAAAAATATTATAATATCATTATTATAGCAAGGTAATAATACAATTTATTTGCTTGTTTTTGCAAAAATTTATGTAAAATTATTGAATCATAGGTATTTTTTATATAATATGTTAATCACTTTATTCCAGGAGGGCGATATTTTAATGAAGAATATAATAAAAAATATAAAAAATAAATTTATTTTGATACCAATTTTCACCTTCATACTATCTCTGGCATTTTTAATCTTTATGAACTATAAAGATAGCTCTATAGCGTATAAATCCTACAATTTATTTCAAAAAGATCTGTTAAATAAAAGCATTTCTACAGTTTACATGACAGATAATCCTAAAATAAGGATAAAATTAAAAAATGGCAGTGTATATGAAACAGACAACCCTAGAACACCTAATATTAAAGAAACACTCTTGGAAAAAAATATAACTGTATCTGAAGATTACCCAATGAATAGCAGACAAGTATATCCAGGTACTTTAATGGTTATCTCCATTATATCAATTGTTTTTATGTTGCTTAAAAATCCTCAAAAGGTTTCCAACAAAACTTTGCCTATTGATTATTTAGAAGCCTCTGCTGTAAAAGATTTTAACTATACCTTTGAAAATGTAGCAGGAAATGAGGAGGCAAAAGAAAGTGTAAAAGATATAGTGGATTTCCTGAAAAATCCTGAAAAATATATATCTTATGGAGCAAGAATGCCTAAGGGTATAATGCTATACGGACAGCCTGGAACTGGTAAAACTCTTCTAGCCAAAGCTGTTGCAGGTGAAGCAAACGTTCCTTTTTATGCAGTATCCGGTTCTGACTTTGTACAGGTGTATGTAGGGGTAGGAGCCAGCCGTATACGGCAATTATTTAAAAAGGCCAGAAATAACAGTACAGGAAAAGCAGTTGTATTTATAGATGAAATAGATGCTATTGGTAAAAAAAGAGATGGCACAAGTGCTTCTGGGGGTTCTGATGAAAGAGATCAAACTTTAAATGCCCTGCTCACAGAAATGTCTGGATTTAATGAAAAAAAAGGAATTGTAGTTATTGCTGCAACCAATAGATTGGACATGTTAGATCCGGCACTTTTAAGGCCTGGAAGATTTGACAGAAATATAGAAATAACTCTTCCTGATATTTGTTCAAGAGAAAAGATTATAGCCCTTCATTTAAATAATAAACCTGTAGGTAATGTAGATTTACATGAATGGGCCCAAAAAACTTCTTATTTTTCAGGTGCAAAAATTGAGAACTTAATAAATGAAGCTGCAATAATTGCATGTAAAGAAAATAGTACAGCTATTGAAAATAAGCATATGGACAAGGCTTTTTCTATAGTTTTAGCAGGATATGAAAAGAAAAACAGAGATTATATAAAAGATTCGGACAAAAAAATAACTGCATACCACGAAGTAGGCCATGCTTTAGTTTCCTTAAAGGTACTTCCCAATGAAAAAATATCTAAGGTAACAATTATCCCAAGCACTAACGGAGTGGGAGGATATACTTTAAGTATTCCAGAGGACAAGCTCTATGAAAATAAAGATTACCTAAAAAAAAGGATAATGGTACTTTTGGGAGGAAGAGCTGCTGAAGAAGTTATATTTGGTGCCAATTATATAACCACTGGTGCCCATAATGATTTACAGCGTAGTACACACATAGCCTTTAATATGATTACCCAATATGGTATGGGCAAAACACTAGGCCTTTTAAATATGCAGGAACTCATGAAACTAAATATAAATCAAGATAAAATTATTGAAGAATGTAAAAATATTATTGACTCCATATACTGTCAGACAAAAAATATCATAATTGAAAACAGACCTTATCTTAAAAAAATTACTGAACTTCTTATAGAAAAAGAAACTCTATATTCAAAGGACCTAGGTAATTTGCAGTTACCAGTAAAACGCGACTAAACATACAAATTAAAAATTATTTGAATAATGCCTCTGGAATGCAATTATTATCCTTCCCACAGAATTACATTCCAGAGGTAAAAAAACTAAAATTGAAATTTTTCAGGCTTCACACTGCCTAATAAATAAGTAATCAGTATTCCTCCTATGAGGCCCCCTATATGTCCGAAATTATCTACATTTGCTATGGAAAGTCCTATTACAAGGTTCATTACAATTATAGATAGTATATTCACAATAAATCCCTTAGCTATTTGATGTTTCATTTTAAGAGCAAATACTAGTGCCGCACCTAAAAGCCCGAATATTGCTCCTGAAGCTCCTACGGATACTGAGGATGAAAACATATAACTAAATGTAGATGAAACCAAACCTGAAATAATATATATAACCATATATTTAAACTTACCATATATTTTTTCAATAAAAGTACCCAGCATATAAAGTGAATACATATTTACCCCTAAATGTACTATGCCTGCATGTAAAAACATACATGTAAATAATCTATAGTACTGGCCTCTATCTATAAGGAAATTTACCTTGGCTCCCATAAGCACTAATACGTTTAAATTACTATCTATTATATTACCAGAAAGATATGAAGTTCCTACATATACTAATATATTTAATGCTATAATTAAGTATGTAACAATTGCCTCTCCTATTTTATTTTTGTATAAGATTTGTATTAAGCTATGAACATATGAATTCATATTTCTCTCCCTAAAAAAAGCTAAACAGCATATTTACACTATTACTTCCAATTTATTATACACTGTATAGAAAATTTTATTCAATTTCTATTAAATTAACCCAGTAATAACCACATTAGGTATTTGTAATAAATCCAATTCATAAGCTGGTATAGGATTTTCTGTGTTCACATCATAAAGTATTCTTATTATCGGTCTGTCCGGAAATCCTTTGTTTTGCCTTACAACATAACCTTTAATTTTATTTGACAATTCAACACCACAGCCCAATGGATATATAGCAAAAGTATCTTTAAAATTATGTACTAACTGTTGATCAAAATTACTACCACTTCCTGAAAGTATAAGCTCATAAGCATCATTAGGACTAAATTTTTTTCTATAACATCTATCATTACTCACTGCATCATATACGTCACATATGCAAACCAATTTTGCATAATTTGTTATTTGCTTATCTTTAAGTCCGTAAGGATATCCCTTTCCATCTACCCTCTCATGATGTTGTTCAACTATTTTAATTACAGCATCTGAAATTATAACATTTTTCTTAAGAAGCTCACCCCCATACATGGGATGTTTCTTTATTTCTGCAAATTCTTCATCCGTCAGTTTAGCCTTTTTATTTAGTATCTCTAAAGGAATTTTAGTTTTTCCTACATCATGCAGTGATGCACCTATACCAATTTCTTTCAACTGCCATTTATCATATCCTGTTGAAACACCTAGAAAAGAAGCCATAATACAGGTATCTATTGAGTGAATAAAGGTATAATTATCATAAGTTTGTATATCATAAAGGCTTTTATTCACATCTCCAAGTTCAATTATGTAATTTATCATATCTTCTATACCTGTAAGAGATTTCCTCAATTTCTTTCCATTACAATCATATAAATTACTCATTATATTTGACATACTTTTTATTGATGATTGCTTTAATTCCAGTAATTTTTCATCTTCTATATTTACATCTTCTAATCTTTCATCTTCTACATATAAATAAAATACGCCTAATTGTTTTAATTTATTTATATAATTGTTGGTTAATTCTACACCTGCCTTTAAGAGAACTTGTCCATCACATGTTAATATGCTTTTCCCAATTACATCTTTTTCTTTAATTCTATTTATGAATTCTAATCTCATTGTTTCACCTCAATAAAATTTCATATATTAATTTCTTTTCTAAATAAAAGAATAACACAATTAAAATATAAATTAAAATACTTTAATTTATATTTTAATACAAATTAGCCCAATTGGTAAATTTGCACTAATAAGGTTACAAAAATTATTTTTTCTATTTACTTACATAAAAAAATTAGTTATTATAATTATAGATAATATTTTTATATCACTATGGAGGCAATGTATGAAAAAATTTATATTATCCATAATAGTCATTTTATTAGCTATTCTATTAGTTAAAAATATATATGTATCAAATAAGTGTATAGATATCAACTATGCAGTTGAAAATTATTTTACCACAGGAATTTTTAACAAATATAAACTATGTAACATGGAAAATATAGATCTATCATTTTCTAATGGTAAAATTGCCTTTGTGAAAGTTGAGGGCATGTCCAGTAAAACACCCCACCGCGAAATGAAATATACTGTATCTTTAGAGAAAAACAGTAAAGGTACTTGGAAAGTAAAGAAAATATATCCTCAAGAAATAACCTCACAGTAACTTCCCGACTCTACAGCCCAACTGTTTATTTCTACATTCTTTGCATACTCCGTTTATCTTAAAATCCAATTCTTCTTCCACAAATACAAAATCAGTTTTACTTTTTATTATTTCTTCTATTTGCTGCATAGGACAGTCTATTTCTACTTGTTTCTGACATATTCTGCACTGTAATATATGTTTATGATCTTTTCTTATTATAGCATAACTATATCTACCTTTACCTAAATCGAATTTTCTTACAATCTTTTTATCTTCAAATAACTCTAAAGACCTATAAATCGTAGATAAATCTACATTTATATTTTTCTGTTTATATTTTCGAAATAAATCCTCTACACTTAATGCAATTTCACTTTTATATAATATATCTAAAATATTTAACCTTGCCTGTGTAACTTTTATCCCATATTTTCTCAAGGATTTTTCTACATCCATAAAATCACCCCAAACTTCACTTAAAAAACATCATTTTAATGCCAAATATAATAAGTATTACCCCTCCTATGTAGTCTGCATATTTACTTATAGCATGTATTTTCTGGAGATACCTTGAAATGATAAAGGCAAAAGAAGTTAATACAAAAGTTACTATACCTATAAATAAGGTACTGCATATTATACTTAAATTATTTGTTATATTGTTTAACGTAGTAAATCCAATTACCAAAGCGTCAATACTTACAGAAACTCCAAGCAGTATAACCATTCCAGGTCTCATAAGTGTATAACCTTTTTTATTTTCAAATCCCGCCTTAAGCATTAGTATGCCTACAATGGACACCACTGCCCCTCCAACTATCGCAGGAACTGAAGCAATGTATTTATTAAATAAAAAACCTGCATATGCACCTATTATGGCAAATAAAAACTGAAAAAATCCAAAAGAAAGTGAAAATTGAATTTTATTCTTCCTTTTTATTTCACTATTTAACCCCACAGATAAAGAAACACTAAAAGCATCTAAAGAAAGCGCCAGTGCAATTAAAAATAAGGATTGAAATGCCATATTACTATTCCTCTCATATTAAAATTATCAATAACATTATTGTACTCTATTGTACTTTATATTTTTTCATATGTCTATTATATGGATCTATTAACTATATATACCATTATTGAAAATTCTCAGGGAAAGCAAGCATGTATCCATTATTTTTAAGCCAATTTTTTTTATTTATATAGTCGGGTATTATATATTCTACCAACTTCCAATAATCTTTTGAATGATTCATATGTACCAGATGGCATAATTCATGCACAACTATGTAATCTATGATTTCTATAGGTGCCATTAAAAGCTTATAATTAAAGTTTATATTTCCACTTGAATAACAACTTCCCCATATAGTTTTCTGGCATCTAATACTGATTTTTCTAGGACATACATTTATTTTTTTGCTGTATACATCTACTCTATGCTTAAAAATCACCTTAGCTTTTTCCCTATAAAACTTATGAATAGTAATTGTAATATTTTCCTCATCTTCTAGTAAAGTTTTAAATCCATAAATTACAAATCTATCTTTAAAAATTTTCACATAACATTTTTGTATATTTAAAGGATATTTTTCAATATCCAGCGGTGTACCCATCCATAAGATTTTTTTTCCTTCCTGAATACCCTTAAATTCTGTACTCTCCATTTTTTCTTTTATTGTCTGAAGACCTTTTAATATCCAGGGCATTTTGCTCTTTACTACTTCCTCTATGGCCTTATAGCTTATCTCATTGGGAGCAATTATAATTACTTTTCCCTTTTTATCAATTTTGATACTTATATTTTTTCTATTTTTTCTAAGTATCGTATACTTTAATGAAAAAAGCTTATGAGTAGTTTCCATCTTCCATCTCTCCTAATATACACTTCACTTGCCATTTATACATTTAATTTTTAACAACAACAGGCTTTATAGTATCTTTAATTTTTATATAGTAAGTCTGACCCTTATCTAATTTTTCTTTTGGAACCATAATCATTTTATTATCTCCTAAAATATTTATCTGAAAAGCTACTCTCTTGCCTGTACTACTATTTATAATTTCCATACTTACATTATTATTTAAGTCAAGATTAATTTTTTTATTAAGAGTTACAGTAAATGACTTATCCTGTGGTATCTGCTCTAATGTACTCAGCACCTTATAATCAGGGTAAAAAAATTTATATATATTGTTAAAATACTGGTCAGGAGTATTTGCCCAGCCATTTATAGTTCCTATATAAACATTAGATTTATCCACATGATCTATTATATATTTGAAAACTGACCAATAATCTTCACTTCTAGCAGTATTTAAATTTATATCAAATTCTCTTTTATCTAATACAACTTTTACAAATCCACGTTTATCCACATCATTCTTACACTCCCCTGACAATAGCTGTGCTGTTTTTAATGCATCTACATCCCCTGTATCAAAATCAGGTTTTATACCTATCCCTTGTATTACATTTCCAAAAGGTGAATAAAACTTTTGTGTAGTTAGCTTTAAAGCATCCCCATTAGAAAGCTGGAATACCTGTTGTGCCACCCCTTTGCCATAAGTAACATTTCCTATGAAAAGAGCTTTTTTATAATCCTTAACTGCCGCAGATAATATTTCAGAAGCACTGGCTGTATACTTATTAGTTAAAAATATAATTGGTTTGTCTATTATGCTTTTCTGCTGTCCCGCCAAATATCCCACCTTATTCCCGTACCTATCTTCAACTATTAGCGCTAAATTGTCTCCTACAAAATTTCCTGCTATATCCACTGCAGAATACATATATCCTCCCCCATCATTCCTCAAATCTATTACATAACTTTCTGGATTTTCTGCTTCAAGCTCTTCTAATATCTCGCTAAACTTCTGAGAGGTATTTTCTCCAAAAGAGGATATACAAATATAGGCTATATTATTATCTAACATTTTACCCTCTACTGTAGATAATTGTATTTGTGACCTTTGTATGTTAAAATTTAGTATTTTATCTTCCCTTTGGACTTTAATATTTACTGTAGTACCTTCCTCACCCCTTATATAATTACCTATTTCGTCTATACTTAAATCACTAAGTGAATGGGAATCTACAGAAGCTATAATATCTCCTTCTTTTAACCCTGCAGCTTCTGCTGGAGAATCCTTAATTACTGCACTTATCTCAGTTCCTGAAGAAACTTCAGAGATTTCTATACCTATTCCACATATCTTGTTATCTATGGAATTCAAAAAATCTTTTTCTTCTTCTGCTGAAAAATACTCGCTATAAGGGTCATTTAATTGTTTTAGTATTTCTTCTACACTTGAGCTATTCAATACACTATCAGGTACATCTGTGACATAGTTGTTTTTAATTATATCCCTAACCTCATTTAACACATTAGAATCCTGGGCATGTACACTAACCGCAAAACTAAATATAAAAATCATCAACCAAAATACTACAAATATGTTTTTTACATTAAAGTTTACTTTTGATTTCTCAGGTGAAGTTATGCCTAAAAACTTAGATTTAACTTTCATACATAATCCTCCTAATTTTAAATTCAATTATAAAAATTATACACTTTCTAACTAAGGATATATACATCTTTTTAGATTATCGTATAAAAAGGACATATATTCAATATAAAGTTTAAAATATTGAACTATACATCCTTTTAGGTATGACATTTTAATATTTAATTTTACTATTACCAAGCTTTAAAAACTCACTATAGTCTATAGAATTACTTTCTGTAATTTCTGGAAAACTTATTTTTACACTCTTGTTTATATTGTGACTTTCAACACTAAAATTAAATTCCAACCCAAGGATATTTTTTATATTTTCTGCTGTAACTTCTTCCCTATTACTACTTAAACTATTTATAGCTTTCACCAGCTTACTAATACTTGTGTTCAAATCCACAGTACCACTTTCTCCCACGATATAGCCATCACATATATTATAGGTTATATCTATTCCTTTATCTCCAATTATTTTTAAATCTTTTATAATATTTATAAAAGTATTTATATTATTCGATACCTCTTCCGGATGTGAATAAATCTCATCAAATGTTTTTTCCAATTGCTTTTTTTGTGTTTCTTTATCTGCATCTACCGAAAGATCTATAGACGTAACCATAATTTGTTTTATAAAGCTTATAAAGTCTTTATCCTGTATAAAATTTTGTGCTGCATACTCTAATATTGGTTTAAAAGTAACATCTGTAAGCTTTAAATTATAAGTCTGGGCATACTTAGGTCCTTCTTGAGTATCCATTCTCATTAAACCCTTGTAAGTTATAAAATCAAATCCCGGATTCCAATCTTCTGCATATTTCTCTATAAAATTCTCAAACTGCGGCTGAAAATTTCTCTGAAAGTCAATCATCTCTTTAAAATCTGAAATACTGTCATCTGTACTGTCCATCATTGTTACAGGATCCATAATTACATATTGTTTCCCTTTAAATTCCCTTGGAAGATAAGGATATAGTATGGCTGGTATTTTAACAATTTCCCTAATTCCTGTATTATCTCGGGTAATATCTAACACTGCCCACGCAGTAGTCTTTATATTCATACCTGCAACCTGCATTGTAACATTCTTCTGCAAATTACTTAAAGTTTTTTCATCACTACCATCCGTCTTAACATTTAATCCTAATGTAGAATTATTAATAATTGAAACTGCAGTCCCATTTTCCTTTTGTTCTTCTTGAGGTGAAGTACTTAAACTGGTATTAATCAAAAAATTCGAGTTTTTGTCCTTATCACTAATTTTTTGCCCGCTTATAGAATCATCCTTAAGTCCACTACCCATAATTTGATTTTTAGACACTGGAAGTATACTCTGAAGCGTTAAATCACTTATGACTCCTTGTCCACCTAAAACATTTATTTGCCCTATCAAGTCTAATTTACTGCTTAAATAGTCTTGAATCCTGGAATCATATTTATCTTTTATCAATATTATAGGAGATGAAGTTAAGGCTGCCAGTGATGAACCAGCTAGTCCATCTGCTAGATCATCTTCACTTGCCAGGTAAACTGTATTATAATTTACATCATTCTTAAATTTTTCCAGTATATTTACATTTCTTTCGTATTCATCATCCCCCAGAATTCTATCCACATTATTTAATTTACTTACAATATCATCACTTATCAAACTACTATCTCCAACTGCATAAACTTTAGGTACGTCTTTCCCTATAACTTGCAAATCATTCTTATAAATGCTATCAGCAGTGTCCGGTACTAGTATTAAGGGCATTCCTTTGGCAGCTGCAATAGAAGAAATTGTAACAGCATCTGTACAACTTTCCCCATTTACTAATACCATTCCATTATCTGTTCCTACCATTTTAGCTACTTGAAAAGAAATGTCATACTTATCTTTCCCTACTATTTTTTTAACCTCAATCCCTCTGTCTTCAATTTCACATTCTATATTAGGTGATATATAATCTTCCCTTCCTATTAAAAATACCTTTTTTACTTTTAATCTATAAAGCTCCTTGCTTAAATTATTTCCATCGGGCTGATTATCCACTTTATCTTTTGGGGCCAGTAAAATAGGTGCATTATATTTTCGGGCCAGAGGTGCTGCACACAGTGCATCTTCAAAATCTTGTCCACTAATTATTATTGCATAATCCGAACTCTGGCTCCATCCATTTTGCGAAATTAAAACCGAAGTGTCATACCTGGTAGACCCGCCTATACGCTCTGGTACAATTGCAGCTTCAGCCTTATTTGAAATTACCAAGCTTAAACATAAAGTAGCCAGCAGTAAACACACAGCCTTCTTTATACTCACTTGTATCCCCCCTTGTTGTTTTCAAATGGAACTTGCTAGTGCCTCTAAACCACATGCTTTTCCATTATTTTTTTTAAAACCCGTAGCCCATTTGAAATTATTTCTATTTCTTCATCATTGGCAGATTCCAACACTTGTATGCAATATGCCAATTTTTTATTATTTAAATCATCCAATAACCTTTGTCCTTCTTCTGTTAAATATATTAGTATTTTTCTCCTATCTTCTTTATCTCTTTTCCTATGTACAAAGCCTCTCTGGCATAATTTATCTATAATTACAGATGCCGTGCTATTAGGTAATCCTGACTTTTCGGTTATTTCCTTTAAAGTCTTAGGCATATGTTTTTCAACCTGATTTAATATTATAAGAGATGAAATCCCTAAATTTGAAATATTTTCTCTGCGGGTACTCAGCAATCTCTTTTTCATAAGATTCACTATCACTGTAAAATCCGTTATAATTTTATATTCTTCTTCTCTATACATAAGCAGTTCCTTTCAAGACAAAATTGTATTATATCATTTAAATTTCTTTATACGAAGGCTACCATTGCTAATACTCCCATCTTCTTCAAAGTGGGAGATAAGCACTGCTACGCCCCTGGATAAGTTCTTCTAAGGTTCAGATGGAGAAAAGCACTTCTCTATAGCAAACTCCACCTGAAGCTAAGAATCACTTGATTTAACAATAATCAAAAATATTATTTCAACATTAAAATAATTATAACATTATTGGTTATTTTCTTCCACATATTTAATAATAAAATTTAAAAATTTGTTCACACTTTATAATATTAAACCTTTTTAATTATTGAAATTAACAATTATTTGTGTTAAGTTTATTATATACTATTAATTATATTAAATTTGCAATTAAAATTACATAAAAGGAGCTATTCTAGCATGAGAGAACAACTTTCACCAGCAGAATTACGTAATAAACATATCAAGGTTACTATTACAATTTTCTCCATACTATTAATTCTAATAGTATCTGCAATAGTATTTGCAGTATCTTCAATTTAAATTTTAAATTAAAAGGGCAATTTATTATATTATTAATAAATTGCCCTTTTGCAACATTATAAAATTATAAAAATTAATTTTGAACATAATAGCCCAAACACAATTCCTCCTATAACATCAGTAGGATAGTGAACATACAAATATATTCTTGATAAAGCTATTATAAATGCTATTATAAAAAATATAAAACTATATTGTCTAAAGTACATGGATAAAACACTGGCAGAGGCAAATGAAGATAAGGTATGTCCTGAAGGAAAAGAATAAGATACAGGCTTTGAAATCAATAGTAGGCCATTATATCCACCATTACAAGGTCTTGCTCTTCTAACTATATGTTTTAATATTCCTTCTCCCATAATTGTACTTATAATCAGTGTAAATATTACCATACCTCCGATAATTCTATAGTGTTCACTCAACAATAGAAAAAACGCTATTACAATCCAAATAAGTCCTAAATCTCCCGCTTTTGTTGCTGTAGACATTATCCTGTCAAGATATTTATTTTGTATATGGTTTTTAATAATAAATAAAATGTAATTATCAATTTTTTCTATTAAATACATTGTTTATATTATCCTCTCACTAAGAATTCTAATAAAATTATCTTCATCATCTCTATAATTATGTATTATACACATTAAAAATAAATTAAAAAATGTTTATGTTTATATTAAAA
This sequence comes from Candidatus Clostridium eludens, assembly GCF_045310515.1. Classification (NCBI taxonomy): domain Bacteria; kingdom Bacillati; phylum Bacillota; class Clostridia; order Eubacteriales; family Clostridiaceae; genus Clostridium; species Candidatus Clostridium eludens. Next base: position 107,396 of record NZ_JBJHZX010000005.1, read on the forward strand.
TTATTCATTTAAATAAAAAAAGTGAAAAATATTTCATTTTCACTTCGTACTGACCTGTTATTTATTTAAAGTATGCTTATACTATCTACTATTTCTATACCATTCATCTGCATATTGTATAAAGATATAATTTTCATCAAATCCCCATCATGACTTCCTAAATCATAGGTTTCTACAGAATTGGAAGGAACTATTATTCTCCTGTCTAAATTTTTTTCATTGAAATAAGTTTTTAGTGTAATAACAAAATTTATTACACAAATATCTGCTTCACAACCCACTACTATATAATTCTCAATAACATTTTCATTTTTATCCAGCCATATCTTAAATTTAGGAGCATGGAAACCATTAGTGCTGTTTTTAGGTATCATAATTGTATTATCACAATCCATCAACTCTTCCCTTAATTCTGATATCAGCTGTGATTCTGTAGTCCCTGCCTTACAATGAACTCCATGAGTTTTATATTCTACGGAGTTTTCTCCATGTTCATCTAAAAAAAATATCTTTTTATAGCCTAAAGTGCAATTATTTAAATCTGATATATTTTTTATTATACCTTTAATTCGTGGAGAAGCTAAAAGTCCTTCATGCACAAAACCATTTACCATGTCTACTACTACTATTGCGGTGTGTTCTTTTTTTAAATCCCTTAGGTTTAATTTTTTTCCCTTAATCTCCTTTTCCATTTCTAATACTTTTTCAACATTTAACATATTACCATACCCACCTCTTAAATTTTATTTTTATCCCATCGCTACCACTGCTAACCCCCCCATCGCACTCTGTGAAAGCGATTCACACAAAATTAAAAATTTTGGTTCTCTGCTTTTCTATCAAAGTGGGGGGATAAGCACTGCTACGCGCCTGGATAAGTTCTTCCCCTAAAGGATAACGTATTCTAAGTGCTAAAGACACTAAGAATACTGTTAATAAGGTTCAGCTGGAGAAAAGAAGTTCTCATAAGCAAACTCCACCTGAACCTAAGAATCACTTGATTCAAATCTACAATTTATTTCATTTGCTTAAAAACTTCTTTTACCATTGGAACTACATAGTGACTTCCGCCTTTATCCTTGGCATTTTCCACCATAGCCACTACAAGAAGGTCTGGATTATCCACATTTACTGCTGCAAACCATCCCACTTCTGTACCTTTAGTATCCTGCTGAGAATTTTTTATCTCTGCCGTACCTGTTTTTCCTGCTAGAGTCATCCCAGGTATATATGCCCCATGTCCAGTTCCATTGGGATTTGAAACTACTTGTATTAAATCACTCAAGATAGTATTTGCTACTTCTTTGGAATATACATTTTTCTTCCATATTTCCGCTTTTGTGTTATCCTTACATAAAAGATATGGTTTTATAATATTACCATTATTTACAAAAGAATCATAAATAGCCATTAAATGTACAGGATTTAATAAAATTTGCCCCTGTCCATAGCCGCTGTCTGCTAACTGTAAGTCATTTTTTATATCTCCATCTGCAGATAACTGAGATTTGGACAACCCGTATTCAAAAGGCATCTGCTCTCCCAGTCCAAAGTTTTCAAGCTCAGTTTTCATGGTATCTTTTCCAATATCTAATGCAGTTTCTGCGAAATATATATTATCTGAATAAATAAAAGCATTTAAAAGATTACTGGGCTGGCCATAATCTTTTACCCTAGTAACATAATATGCCCCCCAGCTGCTGTCTTTTTGCCATTTAAGTCCTGAAATATTTTTAGAGACCTGCGGGTTCAATTTATTGCTTTTTAAACCTATGGCTGCTGTCACTGGTTTAAAAACAGATCCCGGAACTATATTGCTTTGAAAGCGGTTATAAAAAGGTCTCTTTTTGTCCTCATTCAAACTATTCCAAACATCTGGAGACATTCCCATTACAAAGTCATTGGGATCAAAAGCTGGGGTACTTACAAGGGCTAAAACCTCACCAGTTTTTGGATTCATACTAACTGCCATACCTGCATCTTCCTTCAACTGGTCATAAAGCAAACTCTGAATTTTTGAATCTATGGTAAGTTTAATATCCTTTCCATTATGTACTTCTCGCTTAGCAAGTACCTTCTTTTTATTATTACTTTTATCCACAATATAGATTTCATAACCATTTTCTGCTCTTAAAATACTATCATATATTTTTTCCACACCAATTTTGCCTATTACATCTCCAGGATTATAATTTTTATTTGACTTTAAATCCTCCGCAGTTACCTCCTGCACATATCCTGACAAATGTGCCGCTGCAGCTTTTAATGGATATACTCTGGCCTTTTTATTATTTATAGATACACCTGGAATTTTTTCAAGTACGCTCAATCTTTCATCATCTTCCGGTATAACTTTTATGGGAACAAACATATATGGTTTTACATAAGAAGCTGACAGCTTTTTATCTATATCATCTTTTGAGACATTTAAAAGGCTGGCTACATTTTCTTTAGAAATTTCACCACTTTCTCCAAGGTCTCCTGGGACAATACCAACTTGTGCCACATATCCATCTTCCGCTATAACACTGCCGTTTCTATCCTTAATAGTACCTCTTTTCCCCAGCACAGTATCTACTCTAACTTTATCTCCATCACTTAATTGGGGAAATATAGATTCAGGTCCCCATACCACATTCCAGTTTGTTTTTCCACCACTAGTTTCCTTAGTTAAAGTTATGGTATTTGTAAAATTTAATTTTCCAGCAACTGTATCCATATTTACTTTAATAGGAATCTTGGCATTCCCATCCTCATATTTTATGTCCTTGCCAGTATCAATATTTACATTTATATCCTTTACTCCCATTCCGCTATAAATATTGTCATAACGATTTATAAACTCCTTTTCCCCAATGATTGATTTGCTTTCCTCATCTATTTTGCTGTACATCAATTTATAATCACTTTTTTTCCATGCATTTATATATTGGTTTATACCATTTATCACCATTTCACTTCTGCTGCATGCTGAAGCATTAATCAAAAATAATATTACAAAAATACCACATAAAAATTTATACTTCATCAAAATAATACCTCATAATATGAAAATTCTTATTTTTTATTGTACCACAAACATTCATAATTTTACTTAAATTTTAAATATTTTGTATAGACTTTAATATTAAAAGACTGTAAATTATTACAGCCTTTTAATATTAGTACTATGAAATTATTTCTTTTAAAGTGTTCACAACATAGGGTATATCCTCTTTACTTACCCAATAGTTGGTTACAAATCTCATTTTTCCATTTTCTTCAGGATTTATTTTAATTCCTTTTTTATAAAATTCTTCTACTAATTTATTGCTATCATATCCCGTTTCAGACATATCAAAGAAAACCATATTTATTTGAATATCTTCCACATTAACTTTAATACCTGGTATTTTTGAAAGTTCTTTTCCCATAAATAATGCATTTTCATAATCTTCCCTGAGTCTTTCAGTCATATGTTTTAATGCCACAAGACCAGCTGCTGCCAAAAACCCTGCTTGCCTCAATCCTCCCCCCATAAGTTTCCTGCCTTTCCTGGCTTTTTCAATAAACTCCTCTGTTCCTGCCAGTATAGAACCTACAGGGGCACACAAACCCTTGGAGAGACAAAACATTACAGAATCACAGTATCTAGTTATATCCTTTGCGTCTACTTCTAAATATGCTGCTGCATTAAACAATCTGGCACCATCAAGGTGAACTGGCAAATTACATTTTTTTGCCTCATTATAAATATCATTCATATTTTTTAAAGAAAGTACTTTCCCATTAGAATAGGCATTTTCCATACATATAAGGCTTGTCTCTGGATAATGTATATTTTCTTCAGACCTTATGACTGCTTTTACTTCCTTGGGATCCATTTCTCCCCCATTAGTCCTTAGGGTTCTAAGCTGTACTCCTGCTATAACAGCAGGAGCACCCACTTCATGAACCACAATATGGCTGTCCTCTCCAAGTATTACTTCTGTCCCTCTTTTGCAATGGGTAAATAAAGCTAACTGATTACCAAAAGTACCACTTGGTACAAATAGCGCCGCTTCTTTCCCCACAAGCTTTGCTGCATATTTCTCCAATTTTACTACAGTAGGATCATCTCCATATACGTCATCGCCTACTTCAGCTTTGTACATGGCATCTCTCATAGCCTGGGTAGGCTCCGTTGCCGTATCACTCCTTAATTCTATAAACCACATAAACGTACCTCCATATTTAATTATGTATTTATTACAGCTATAAAACAAACCTAAACTATAATAATATACCATAAATCATCTGTTCATATATTACTAATTTAGGTTTAAATTATACAAAAATAAACTGTAGAATTATTCCAACAAATTAAACTCCCAGGCATGAAAACTGCCCCGGAAGTTTAACTTTAGCAAATATATTATTTCAACATCTATTCTCGTATTTGCCCTTCACCATAAACTATATATTTCACAGTAGTCAATTCATTTAACCCCATAGGACCCCTGGTATGAAGCTTTTGGGTACTTATTCCTATTTCTGCACCAAAACCAAACTCTTCACCATCAGTAAATCTGGTAGATGCATTTACATATACAGCAGCTGCATCAACTTCCCTTAAAAACCTCTGGGATGAAGTATAATTGTTGGTTATTATAGCTTCTGAATGTTTCGTGCCATACTTATAAATATGATTTAGAGCTTCATCTAAAGAATCAACTACCTTTACAGCCAGAATCAAATCTAGAAACTCTTCTGCATAATCTTCCTCAGTAGCCAGCTTAATAGCTGGAATAAGTTTTTGGGTTCTTGCACATCCCCTTATTTCAACTCCCATTTTACTTAAAGTTTCACCTAGATGAGGTATAAAATTTTCTGCTGCATCTTTATGCACAAGCAGTGTCTCCATAGCGTTACAAACTCCAGGTCTCTGGGTTTTTGCATTTATCACTATGTTTTCTGCCATAGTTAAATCTGCACTGTCATCTACATAAACATGACAATTTCCTATTCCCGTTTCAATTACAGGCACAGTGGAATTTTCTACAACAGAATTTATAAGACCACTTCCCCCTCTTGGTATTAAAACATCCACATATTTATTCAACTTCATCAAAATTTCTACTGCTTTTCTTTCAGTTATGTCAATGAATTCAATAGAGCCTTCTGGAAGTCCTGCCTCAATTGCAGCCCTGCTTATGGTATTATATATGGCTAAATTGGAATTAACAGCCTCGCTTCCGCCTTTTAGAATAACTGAATTTCCACTTTTAAGACATAATGCTGCCGCATCTACTGTAACATTTGGTCTGGCTTCATAGATTATACCTATGGTACCCAGAGGCACTCTTACCTTTCCAATATTCAGGCCATTGGATTTTTTCCACATTTTCATAACTTCTCCTATAGGATCAGGGAGAGAAGCTACCTTAACAAGTCCTTGTGCCATAGAATTTATTCTTTCTTCATTTAAAGTTAATCTGTCTATAAAAGCATTGTTTTTTCCACTATTTTTGGCATTTTCTAGATCTAAAGCATTAGCCCTTAAGATACCCTCTTTATTATTTTTAAGTTCTTCTGCCATTTTTGTAAGAGCTTTATTTTTTATATCTGTACTTATATTAGATAATATCCTTGCTGCACTATTAGCTTTTTTAGCTTTTTCCAAAACAGAATTATATATATTCATTTATTTTCAGTAGAAACAACAAATAGTTCCTACCAAACCTCCTCTCCTTTTTTTATACTCCATACTTATTATTTACCTGAAGCAAATAAAGTTCCTATTTTTTTACAGGATACTATATCTTCTATCACATTATCTTGGGAGCCATTTGCTATTATCATAGACACTCCCGAGGATACAGCAATTTTAGCAGCCTTAATTTTAGTGCACATACCGCCAGTACCCAGTTCTCCCATAGAATCACCGCTGCAATTTTCAATATCCTCCGTAATACTATCAACATAACTTATCATTTTGGCATCTTTATCTATTCTAGGATCCGAACTATAAAGTCCATCAATATCCGAAAGTAGTATAAGTAAATCTGCTCCTATAGTTTTTGCAATTAAAGCAGACAATGTATCATTGTCTCCAAATTTTATTTCTTCTACTGCAACTGCATCGTTTTCATTAATTATAGGTATTACTCCCCGCTTTAAAAGTTCATTAAAAGTATTTTTGGCATGGGTACATTTCTCAGTATCATCTAAATCATTTTTAGTAAGCAGAAGCTGGGCAATTATTTTTCTATATGCTGCAAACTCCTTTTCATATATCCTAAGAAGTACCCCCTGTCCAATAGCTGCTGCTGCCTGTTTCTCACAAATATTTTTAGGTTTTCTGTCAAGCCCCATTTTTAAAACTCCTACACCAATGGCACCGGAAGTTACCAAAACCATATTTTTTCCCTGATCCTGCAAACGGCACATTTCTTTTACAATTTGTCTTATCCTATAAAAATTTACAACTCCATCTTCATTTATAAGTGTAGATGTGCCCACCTTTATTACAATTTTTTTAGCATTTAATAGATATTTTTCTCTTATATTAATCTTCTCTTCTATGTTCATTTTAAAGCTCCTATAAATATTATACATGTTCACTTTTTATTATTTATTGCTCTCTTGTTTTTTTCCCACCTCTTCCATACGCACTTTTCCTGCTTCAATGGCATTCATGATAGTTCCTCTAAAGGCTCCCTGCTCAAGTGCCCTAACTCCGGCAATAGTTGATCCCCCTGGAGAACAGACTTTATCTTTTAATCTCCCAGGATGCTCATCCATATCTAGAACCATCTTAGCTGACCCCATAACTGTCTGGGCCGCCAAGGTCTGAGCCATTTCACGAGGCAGTCCCAATTCCACGCCTCCATCTGCCATGGCTTCAATCAACATATATACATAGGCAGGTCCGCATCCGCTTATAGCGGTTATAGAGTCAATAAACTTCTCTTCTACCAAATAACTTACCCCTAACGCTTGAAACATACCATGTACTAGTTTAGCATGTTCCCCTGAAGCACTTTTTCCTGGTGCCACTCCTGAAGCCCCTACATTGACCAACATAGGAGTATTTGGCATAACTCTAACAACTGGTATTTTAGGTAAATACTCTTCTATAAGTGAAGTATTTATACCCCCTGTAATTGAAATCACAACCTGATTTTTTTCATTCCAATTACAATGCTTCATATACCCTAGTACATCCTTTAAAACCTGTGGTTTAATGCTTAAGACTACAATATCACAGTTATCTACTACATAACTATACGCTGTGTCTTTGTCGCTGCTTAAATGAGTTATTTTTAAATTTTCCTTTAAATACTGAAGCCTGGAATCTAAAATATCCATAACATATATATCATCCGGCTCAAACAATCCAGCTGTCAAAAATCCTCTAATTATACCTTCCCCCATTTGTCCTGTTCCAATAAATCCAATTTTCTTACCTAACTTACCCATACTTATCCTCCCAATATTATAGATTTCCACCAAAAGTATATAATAAACAACTTACAGCTTATAAGTATAAAGTATATATTATTTATAAAATTAATAAAAGGTCTTTATTCTAAATATATTGAATTTTTTCTATATAAAAAGTTGTGAACTTTAAAAGAATCAAACCTCTCTTTAAAGTTCACAACGCCGTCCATTACTGGCTTACTTTTCTTACAAATACCTGTTTTTGGTTTTCTATCTTTATTACATCTCCACCCATAATGGCATTTCTGTTGCTGTCATATTTAGTCTTTCCTGCCACACCTTCAAAATCGATATTTTTCAGGGCATCTCTTATTTTACTGCCTTCTGTGCTGTCCGCTTTTTTGATAGCTTCTATTAACAAGCTGCCCGCATTATAAGAGCTGGCTGCAATTGCATCAGGAGTTTTACCATATTTCTTTTCATAGCCCTGTCTAAACTTTATATATCCTGGTGTTGTATCACCTGTAGAGAAGAAATTACTAAAATAACTTCCGTTAACTGAAGTTCCTCCAATGTCAAACAAAGCTGGTGAGTCCCATCCATCTCCTCCAATAAAAGTAGAAGTTATTCCTAAATCTCTTGCCTGCTTTGCTATTAAGGCCACTGTACCGTAATAGTCAGGTAGAATCAGTACATCTGGATTAAGTTTCTTTATATTGGTAAGCTGAGCACTAAAATCCTGGTCACCTGCATTAAATGTAGCTGAAGTCAATACTTTTCCACCCAATTTTTTAAAGTTAGTTGTGAAAAATTCATTAAGTCCCTTATCATAATCATTTCCTACGTCATAAAGTACGGCTGCTGTTTTAGCTTTTAAATCCTCAGCTGCTATTTTTGCAATAATTGTTCCCTGGAAGGTATCATTGAATGTTGAAGTAAATACATAATCTCCCCCATTTTTCGTTACCTTTGGACTGGTACTTACGGATATCATTGGAACTTCATTTGATGTGGCAATAGGTCCCATACTTATAGAGCACTTGCTGGCATAACTTCCCACTACACCTACAACCTTGTCACTATTGATAAGTTTTTGTATGGCATTTGCGGAATTAGAAGGTTTGTTTTCATCATCTTCAAAAGAAAATTTAACTTTCTTACCGTTAATGCCTCCGTTTGCATTAGTTTCCTCTTCCAGCATTTGCAGTGCATTTTTACATGATTGACCCATGGCAGACACATCTCCCGTAAGTGGGAAAACTGCCCCTAATTTTATCTCTTGTGAATCAGATTTTTGTCCGCAGCCTGCTAATAATACAGTTGCTAACAAAAAAGTCAATGATATTGACAAAACTTTTTTTAACATCTATAAGATCCCCCTTAAAAATTTTTATGAATTAAGTTTGTTTAATTCCAAAACAACTTTATCATAATATATGTTACCCAAGATAGGCACTTTTTACAGATTCATTAACAAGTAATTCTCCCGAACTTCCTTCGAGAACTATTCTGCCTGTCTCCAAAACATAGGCTCTACTTGCTACAGAAAGTGCCATATTAGCATTTTGCTCAACCAATAAAATAGTAGTACCACTTTGGTTGATTTCCTTTATTATATTAAATATCTGTTGAACTATTATAGGTGCAAGTCCCATAGACGGCTCGTCCATAAGCAGCAGTTGGGGCTTTACCATAAGTGCCCTAGCTATTGCCAGCATTTGCTGTTCCCCGCCGCTTAAAGTACCTGCAGGCTGGTTTTTCCTCTCCTCCAATATGGGAAATATATCAAATATGGTTTCATAATCCTTTTTTATACCTTCTTTATCTTTTCGTATGTAGGCCCCCAGCTGCAAATTTTCAATTACAGTTAAATTTGAAAACACCCTCCTGCCTTCTAAAACATGTGAAATTCCCCTGGAGACTATTTTATAGGCTGGAACCTTATTTAAAGACTTTCCTTTAAATATAACTTCTCCTGACTTACATGGGTTTAGTCCTGATATTGCCCTTAAAATTGATGTTTTTCCTGCACCGTTAGCCCCTATTAATGTAACTATTTCTCCTTCACTTACTTCTAGAGATATGTCCTTCAGTGCATGGATTGCACCATAATATAAATTTATATTATTAAGTTTTAACATCTATATTTTAACCTCCCCTCCCAGATATGCACTTATAACCTTAGGATTTTTTCTTATTTCCTCAGGAGTTCCTTCTGCAATCATCTGGCCGTGGTCTAGAACTACCAGTCTTTCACATATCCCCATAACCAGTTTCATGTCATGCTCAATTAAAAGTATTGAGATTTTAAATTCATCTCTTATCCATTTAATAAGCTTCATTAAACTCAAAGTTTCCTGTGGGTTCATACCTGCTGCCGGTTCATCTAGAAGTAATACTTTAGGTTCCGTAGCAAGCGCCCTGACTATTTCAAGTTTTCGCTGCTGTCCGTAGGGCAGGTTCACTGCTAGCTCATCTTTTTTGTCCAGCAGTCCGAATACCTTTAATAACTTTTCTGCATTTTTATCCATATGCTTTTCTTCTCTATAATAACTTGGTACTCTTAAAATACATTGAAAAAAATTATATTTATTCAAGTGTGCAAATGAAATTTTCACATTATCGATTACAGACATATGCTTGAATAGCCTTATATTCTGGAAAGTACGTGCTACATGCTTTCGGGCCAGTTCATGAGGTTTTAAGTTACTAACTTTTTTATCTAAAATCTCTATGTGCCCACCCGTAGGCTGATATACCCCCGTAAGCATATTAAAAACAGTGGTTTTTCCTGCCCCATTTGGACCTATTAATCCAACAATTTCATTTTCATAAATATCTAAATTGAAATCTGAAACAGCTGTCAAACCACCAAACTTTATTGTCAGATTCCTGACGCTAAGCAGGGACATCATACTTCCCTCCCTTTTTAAACAATATTTTTCTTTTTATAAAATTAATAATTCTCTTGAAGGAAATTTCCTTCATACCAAATACACCCTCTGGTCTGAATATCATAAGAAGAACAAGAGCTGCGGAATATATAACCATTCTGTAGTTAGCCACAGGTCTTAAAATTTCAGGCAGTGAAGTCAGTATAGTTGTAGATAGAATACACCCTGATATGCTTCCCATTCCCCCAAATACTACATAAGTAACTATGTCAAATGATTTCAAGTAGTCAAACGATTTAGGATCTAAAAACATAAAATAATGAGCATATAATCCCCCTGCTATACCTGCAAAAAAAGATGCGGTAACAAAGGCTATCATTTTATATTTAGTAGTATTTATACCTACAGAACTTGAGGCAAGTTCATCCTCTCTTATAGACAACATTGCACGTCCGTAGGAAGATTTTTTTATATTATAGGCAACTATTATAATAAAAACTGTAATAAAAAACACCGTTGCAAAGCTGGTTTTTTTAGGTATCCCTGCCAGTCCTTCAGCTCCGCCCAGGGTATTTGAATTTACTATGGCAATCCTTATTATCTCCCCAAATCCCAGGGTTGTTATAGCCAAGTAGTCCCCCTTTAATCTCAGTGTCGGAATTCCTATGAGCAGTCCAAACAATGCTGCCACTGCTCCACCCATTATTAATACCACAAAGAAAGGTAACCCTAACTTTAAAGTTAAAATAGCAGCAGTATACCCGCCTACAGACATGAATCCTGCATGTCCTAAAGCCAGCTGACCTGTATATCCAAGTACCATATTTAAACTTACTGCCAATATTATATTTATCCCTATAACAATTAATATCTGAACTATGTACCCATCTATCATGTCTAGACTTACCAGCGTTTGTACTACACCAAATACTATCAATACCGGAATCAATATTAATAATATATTTTTCCTATACTTCATATTAAAACCCCACCTACACTTTCTCGTTAACTTTTTTACCAAGTAATCCACTAGGCTTAAATATAAGTATAATTATTAATATAATATAAGCTATACCATCTGAAAGTCTTGTAGATATAAATGCCTTGGTAAATATTTCTGATACTCCAAGTACAATTCCACCAACCATAGCTCCCGGAATAAGTCCTATACCGCCTACAACTGCCGCTATAAAAGCTTTAAGTCCCGGTATCATTCCCATATAGGGGTCTATCTTTGGATATGACATGCCTATAAGCACTCCTGCAGCTGCAGCCAGTGCTGAACCTATGGCAAAAGTTAAAGATATAGTGTTGTTTACATTTATACCCATGAGTGCTGTGGCCTCTGTATCAAAAGATGCTGCCCTCATGGCTTTTCCAACTTTTGTTTTATAGACAATAATCTGCAGCAAAATAACTAATATAAAACAAACCAATAAAGTGGCAATTTGCAGATTATTTATCTGGAAATCCCCTATTTTATAAAGTTTTACCTTTAAAAGTTCAGGAAATGGCCTGGGATTTGGTCCAAATATAACTCTAAAACCGTTCTCAAGCAAAAGTGATATTCCCATAGATGTAATGAACAAAGTTATCCTGGATGAATTTCTAAGGGGCTTATATGCAATTTTTTCAATTATTATTCCCAAAAGCGCACTCCCCAGCATGGCTATTACAAGGGTAGGTATAAATCCCACATTTAGATTTTTAACCGCTAAAAACCCAAAAAAAGCCCCTGCCATATATATATCTCCATGTGCAAAATTCATGAGTTTTACTATACCATAAACCATGGTATACCCAATTGCTATTAAAGCATAAACACCTCCAAGTGCCAGTCCATTAACTAATTGCTGAGCAAAATTCATAATATGCCTCCTGTATGAAAAGTTATATCTATAGTCATTAAATAAATTTTTACATTTTCTATAAATAAACGATTAATTATGAACTAATTATATATTATATTTGGGGTATAATCAAGAATACTACCAAACAAAACATTATTCCTTAATAAACCGTCAACATTTTTACCGTTTTTTTGATGATAACTTAAAATATTTTTCCATAATAACCCTTTCGTCTAACAAAAAAATGTGCCCAGGTTAAAATTTTAGTGTTATTTTAGAAATATTTAAGAATTGATTAAGCCATATTTTATATTTGACCTATACAATAAATCCATAATATTAAGAGGAGGTAATTGCTCATGAAAAAGAAAATAATTACCATAATTATATCAGCAGCTGTCATTGGAAGTATAATAGGATTATCGGTTATGACAAAAAACAAGAATCAATATATTCCAGTAAAAATTGCGGCAGCTACAAAAGGAGATATACAGGAATATCTGTCAACAACAGCATTGATCGAATCTCAGGACGTTAAACAATATTATGCCTCGCAAGCAAAAATTGATAAAGTAAATGTAAAAGTGGGAGATGCCGTAAAAGAAGGAGATGTTTTAGTAACTTATGATTCACAGGACTTAAATACTTCTCCAAAACAAACTATAAGCAATATAGTTGCGGATAGAGCTGGCGTAGTCACATCCGTAAATGCTGTTGAAGGGAGCATAGGAAACCAGCAGCAGGCTGCCTTAGTCACTGAAAATCTTGAAAATTTAAAAGCTGTACTTTCTGTGAGCAAATATGATGCCAATAAAATTAAATTAAATCAGAATGCAATTATTAGTAGTAATGGTAATGAGTATCACGGTATAGTTTCTTATATTGCTCCAATAGCCCAAAGTTCTCAAAATTTAAACTCAGGTGACGCAACCCTTGAAGTAGATGTCACCATAACAGATAAAAGCCCCCAACTTAAAATTGGTTTTGACACAGATATAAATATTTTGTTAAATGAAGTTAAAAATGTACTAAAAGTGCCGGTAGAAAGTATTAAAACAGATAAAACAGGAAAAAGCGTTGTTTATATTGTAAAGAATAATAAAGCTGTTGAAAGTGCAGTTAAGGTAGGAATCCAATCCGATACTGAAGCTCAAATAACAGATGGCGTGGAGCTTGGTGAAAAAGTTATTCTTAACCCAACTGATGAAATTCAAAATGGGACTTTAGTAAAATAGGGGGAATACTATATGAGCAGTGTAAGCATAGTTAATGTAAATAACATAGTAAAAAGTTATCAAAGCGGATCTATTAATTTTAAAGCATTAAAAGGTGTAAGTCTTGAAATAGTCAAAGGAGAATTTACATCTATAATGGGAGCTTCAGGTTCAGGTAAATCAACCTTTATGAATATATTAGGTTGTCTTGACCGTATGAGTGAAGGGAAGTACTTACTAAATGGTAAAGATGTATCAAAACTCGATGATGATAAGCTTGCTTATATACGCAATAAAGAAATTGGATTCGTATTTCAAGCCTTCAACCTGCTGCCTAGAATATCAATATTAGAAAATGTAGAACTTCCTATGATTTATGCTGGCATTCCAGCGAAAATAAGAAGAGAAAAGGCATTAAGAGCTTTGGAGAAAGTAGGCCTTGGTGATAGGCTCAATCATAAATCCAATGAAATTTCAGGTGGTGAAAAACAGAGAGTTGCAATAGCAAGAGCTATAGTTAATGAACCTATAATAATAATGGCAGATGAACCAACGGGAAATTTAGATACAAAGTCTACCTTTGATATTATGAAAATATTTCAAGATTTAAATGATGATGCTTCCACCATTATAATGGTTACCCACGAACCGGATGTGGCACAATATACTAAAAGAATTGTTAGATTTAAAGACGGAGAAATTATAGAAGACAAAAATGTAGAAAATAGAATAAGACTATAGGAAGGAGAAAAATTATGAACTTTATAGAAAATTTTAAAATGTCTTTAGAAAGTATAAAAGCAAATAAAATGCGTTCCTTCCTTACTATGCTCGGAATAATTATAGGAATAAGTTCAGTTATAACAATTGTATCTTTAGGCAGTGGTGGAAAGAACAGTATTACTGGTTCCTTCGAAAAAATGGGAGCAAATAATATAAATATCACAGTAAATAATAATAACGTACAGGGAAACGATTATATAACTTTAAAAGACATAGAAACCATAAAAACTAAAGTTGATACTGTAAAATATATAAGTCCTCTGCTGCAGGAAAAAGGAAGCGTTTCCTCTCAAGACAAATCAGAATCAGCCAATGTAACTGGCTGTAACCAAGATTACAGCCAGATAAATAATAGTACTATACTTTATGGAAGATTTTTCAGTGAAAGCGAAGTGCTAAATAATAAGGCTGTTGCACTCATAGATGAAAAATCAGCTAAGGATTTGTTTGGTTATTCCGATGCAGTTGGCAAAACCATTAAGGTGGGTTCGGAAACTTCACGGAAAGACGTAAAAATAATTGGGGTAGTAGAATCTCAGTCTATAAGGCCAGCAGCAGATACAGCTTCTGTAATACTTCCCATTACATTTTTGCAAAATTTATATCCAGATACCAATAAGATATCTTCTTTAATCTTAAAAGCTGATACCAAGGAAGATGGAACCTTGGCAGCAAACAGCTCCATAAATATATTAGAAAGCAGACATAACAATAAAGGCAAAAATGTATATGATGCAGAAAATATGATGGATAAGCTATCGCAAGTTGATAATATTTTGAATATATTTACCATGTTCATTACCGCCGTGGCAGCTATATCTCTTTTAGTAGGAGGCATAGGAGTTATGAATATTATGCTTGTATCAGTAACTGAGAGAACAAAAGAAATCGGAATAAGAAAAGCAATAGGTGCTACCACAAAAATCATACTTATTCAGTTTTTAACTGAATCCTCAATTGTATCTCTAATTGGTGGAATCCTTGGTATGGTAATAGGCTTTATAGCCTCTCAGTTAATAGGTCTGGTAATAGGTGTAACTCCAACTATCTCTGTAGTTACAGTCCTGGGAGTAATTTTATTTTCAGCTGCCATAGGTATATTCTTTGGAATTTATCCAGCAAAGAAAGCAGCAAATTTAGATCCAATTGATGCATTAAGATATGAATAGATATTCTAAGAGGAGTGTACGCTATAATGAGAATAGATTCTTCCTGAAAAGGTTGTAAAAAGGAAGTGAATAATTATGTCTATTAAGATGCGTTTAAAACTTTCTTATATTGCAATGTTAATAATACCCTTTGTTCTTATCATAGCATTAAATAATATATTTATATCATATATTGAAGGAAATACAAGGGATACAATAATAGGCAGAACAGTAAAGGATAAGATTAGTTTTTACAATCAAGTGATTTCATCAAATAATGTATTTATAAAAAAAGTAAATAAACAAATTCTACAAAACTCAGATGAACTTTTAGATACTAAGTATCTTCAGCAATTAGAAAAAAGTATAGGGTTAAATCATACCGGCATTGTATTAAGAAAAAATAAATCAATAATTTATTCCTCAGACTATATAAAAAAGGATTTAAATACACTATTATTGCCTCCCTTTGACTCAGACACAACAACGCCATCAAATAACAGCTGGCATAATAAAACTCTAATTATTTTAGGAGAGCAGTATTTTTATTTCAAAGATGGCAGCCAGGGAAGTATATTTTATATATTAGATGTAGGAGCCTTTAATAAATTTATTAGAAAAGATACTATCATTTTAATTATATGTATCCTATTTATATTAACTTTTACTAATGGATTACTGACTTATTTAATATCAAGAAGTATTATTAAACCCTTAAAAGAACTTGAAAATGCTGCAAATGAAATAGAACAGGGTAATTTAGATTATAAAATGAATGTCTGTTCCAAGGATGAAATAGGCGAAGTGTGTAAATCATTTGAAAAAATGAGATCCCGCCTCAGGGAATCCTTAGAAATACAGCAGCAATATGAAAAAAATAGGAAAGAATTAATTTCAAATATATCTCATGATTTAAAAACTCCCATTACTTCCATAAAAGGATACATTGAAGGAATTAGAGATGGAATAGCTGATACACCTGACAAAATGAACAAATACATTAATACCATATATACAAAAGCAAACTATATGGATAACTTAATTGATGATTTGTTTTTATTTTCCAAACTTGATTTAAATAGAGTATTATTTGATTTTCAAATAGTGGATATAAGAAATTATATAAAAGATTGCGTTGAAGAAATTAATTTTGATTTAGATAAGGATATAGAGCTAACTTTAAATATTCCAGAAGATCCTATTATGGTTAAGGTTGATGTACAAAAGCTTAATAGAGTAATTATGAATATAGTTGGCAATTCAATAAAATACAAAACCCTTAGAAAGTTAAAAATAAATATAACTGTTAAAGATAAAAATGCTTATACAATTATAGAGATAAAAGACAATGGCAGAGGAATTTCAGAAGAAGGTTTACCATATATATTTGATAGATTTTTTAGAGCTGACACTTCAAGAGAAACAACAAGTGGCGGAAGTGGATTAGGACTTGCAATAGTTAAAAAGATAATTGAAGAACATGGAGGACAAATATGGGCCCACAGCAGCTTAAATGAAGGAACTACTATTTTCTTTACACTAAAGAAACATACAAATAGAGGTGATTTAGCATGAAAAAAATCTTAATAATAGAGGATGATATAAGCATTGCAGAACTTGAAAGGGATTATCTTGAGATTAATGGTTATTCTGTAGATATGGAAAATAGCGGAGACATGGGACTGCTTAAAGCTAAACAAAAAGACTTTGATTTAATTATTTTAGATCTTATGCTTCCTAATGTAGATGGTTTTGAAATATGTAGAAATCTCCGTAGTGAAAAGAATATACCAATACTTATGGTTTCAGCAAGAAAAGAAGATATTGACAAAATAAGAGGGCTTGGCTTAGGGGCAGATGATTATATAACAAAGCCTTTTAGCCCAAGTGAATTGGTAGCAAGAGTTAAAGCACATATTTCAAGGTATGAAAGGCTAGTTGACCACAATAAAAAAAATGCCAGTGATATAATAAAAATTAGAGGTATATCTATAGATAAGACCTCAAGAAAGGTTTATGTAAATGGAAATGAAGTTGAATTTACCCTAAAGGAATTTGATCTCCTGTTACTTTTAGCTAGTAACCCTAATAGAGTATTTTCAAAGGAAGAGCTATTTGAAAGGATATGGGGACTTGAATCCACAGGCGATATTCCAACGGTAACTGTTCACATAAGAAAGTTAAGAGAAAAAATTGAATTTGATGCATCAAACCCCAAGTATATTGAGACTATTTGGGGCATAGGATACAGATTTGAAGCATAATATCATATAAAATGGGAGGAAGTGACAACATAAGTCAATATTGTTATCACTTCTATTTTATTATATCACCTCTATTTGCTATTACTTATAGTTTAGCATAAAAATCAGCTTTGAGGAAAACCTATATCATGAGAAATGATTATGCAAAATAAAAAGAAAGATAGTAGATTGAAAAAGCATATAAATCTAATGTATGGTGAAATTTAAAATTGCAGAAGAAATACTAGTTAGAGGAGTGATTAGGTGATGGAATCGCATAAAAATAAAGGTTTCCATGAAAAGGCCATGGAAAAAGCTAAAGATTTACTTAATAAGGGCATAGGTATGGAAGAAATAAAAGAAGTTACAGGACTTACTGAACACGATATTACTAAAGCTCGAAAAAAAATGGAAGGGAAAATTTAGAAAGGAGTTCATTCATGAGTGATAAATTAGATAAAAAAAAGAAAAAGGCTAAAGAAATGCTTATTCAAGGTGAAACTAATAAAGAAATTAAAGCAGAAACTGGATTAAGACCTAAAACAGTAGGAAGAATACAAAAAGAAATCACAAAACATTTCTAATTTATCCGATCGCTACCATTGCTAACACCCCCATCTTCTATCAAAGTGGGGGATAAGCACTGCTACGCGCCTGGATAAGTTCTTCCCCTAAAGGATAACGTATTTTAAGTGCTAAAGACACTAAGAATACTGTTAATAAGGTTCAGCTGGAGAGAGTTATTCTTATAAGCAAACTCCATCTGGACCTAAGAATCACTTGATGTTTATAATTTTCTTGTAAGTAACTATCTATAAATAAATGTCTTTTAAACATGAAGTAGATTAAGCTGCTTCATGTTTCTATCACAAGCACAAGAAAGCAGTTAATTTCAACAAACTTTTAATATTATTTTAATTAAATCTGATAACATTTTCCCTAAGGAATCTGAACTTATCTTAATAATCTAAAAATTACTTTATTTTAATTTAAATATAATTCTTGTTAAGGTTCAACTTAATTCCTAATACTCCTACTTGCAATCTTACTCTATTTAAATACAATTCTTGTTAAGGTTCAACTTTCCAGAGCCATCGATGAATTAATTACAGTATACAAATTTAAATACAATTCTTGTTAAGGTTCAACCTTAATAGTTTTTATGGTACAGATTACTTACCTCAATTTAAATACAATTCTTGTTAAGGTTCAACGAGCATAATCATACCAAAGAAAGACAGGTAAAAGGTAATTTAAATACAATTCTTGTTAAGGTTCAACGCGTCAGCACCTCCTAAATCATAACCAGCCATACGCATTTAAATACAATTCTTGTTAAGGTTCAACTATTAGGATCTATATTCCTGATGAATGCAGTAGTTATTTAAATACAATTCTTGTTAAGGTTCAACTAATAAAAATGCTGTAGGCTGGGGTCAAACATATAAATTTAAATACAATTCTTGTTAAGGTTCAACATAGAAAGAGAAATATTAAATACCAATAATAAACCATTTAAATACAATTCTTGTTAAGGTTCAACTAGTTGTATTACCCATAACATCTGTTCTTTTAATACATTTAAATACAATTCTTGTTAAGGTTCAACAGGGAATTTATATCTTCTCATCCCGGAAGGTGCAAGATTTAAATACAATTCTTGTTAAGGTTCAACTTCACTTCCAGCAGGAGGTAATAAAATAGGAAAAAGATTTAAATACAATTCTTGTTAAGGTTCAACCTTATGCCTAACAGAACCTTTCTTTATAAATCTAAATTTAAATACAATTCTTGTTAAGGTTCAACAATAAAATCTTTCTATATGTTAAGCCTGTCTGAAGCATTTAAATACAATTCTTGTTAAGGTTCAACGATTGTAAGAAAATATTTTCATAAGGTGTGATACCAATTTAAATACAATTCTTGTTAAGGTTCAACTACCCCTCCTTAAAGGAGGTTGCACAATGGCAAGAAATTTAAATACAATTCTTGTTAAGGTTCAACGCGTCAGGCATGTGGGCTTGAAAAATTAATTAAATGATTTAAATACAATTCTTGTTAAGGTTCAACAAAACCAACAGTAACAGTTATAGGAGGTTCAGTCGAATTTAAATACAATTCTTGTTAAGGTTCAACTGTACATGTTTATTTTCCTCAATTACATAAGCATTTTATTTAAATACAATTCTTGTTAAGGTTCAACTTGTTTTTATTCAAAAGCCTGTTAAGGCAGGTTAATTTAAATACAATTCTTGTTAAGGTTCAACTATTTATGGTCTTAAGTTGGCTCTGAAGTCTTTTGAATTTAAATACAATTCTTGTTAAGGTTCAACACAGCTATAATAAAACACAAAACATCAGAAAAACCAGATTTAAATACAATTCTTGTTAAGGTTCAACTAATGTAAAATAGCCATTCTTTATTTTTATTATATTACTTAAACACTCATATATAAAGACTTTCATTAAAACTTTTCCAACCGATTTTCATCTTTATAAAATGTATATAAAAAGTGGCGTAATATTATAAATTTCAATGTATCATACCACATCAGCCGTATTATGAGGTTGGAAAAATCAAAGTATTAAATTTTCCGTATTCTTCTCATTTATACCTAAAGTTTCCTCATCAAAACAACTGTCATTTATAAGCTTTATAATTGTAACAAAGTCCTTATCCTGCACAATCTTGTTTAATTCACTTTTTAATTTTATAAGCTTAGACGGAGTTATGGCCCCTCTAAAAACAGAATTTTGATGATGATGAAAATATTTTTTACATATTTTAAAAACTTTATTAACCCTTTTCTCATTCACATCATAAAATACAAATGCATAGTTGAAATTAAAATTCTTCACCACAAAAGCTCCTCCCTGCTACATCATGCTCTTCAAATTAAAAGGAATAAATTCCTCTCCCTCCACTACATGCTTTATAAGTTTATGTCCATCCAATCTTATGGCTGTGATATAACTTGTTTTTCGCTTCAATTTCTTATGGTAAAAAACATCTTCAAATCTTTGCTCAATAGCTTGTACAAATATCATTTTCCCTTTTTCATTTAAAAGACAATAATTATATTTTTTATCGAAGTGTTTATTCACCTGAATTTGCTTTGTATTTACCAATTCAAAAATTGTCCTGTAAACTATGACTGGCTTAAAGACCTCAGATAAATCAAGACTTAAAGAAAATCTCCCTTCAGAGGGTTCGTGTAAATAGCTTATAGTCTGATTTAGATGGGTATTATAAATTTGAGATACAGTTTTAGAATATAAAATAGAATTTCCAAAGGATATAAGTGCATTTATAGGATTATCAGGCGGTCTTTTTATTCTTTTATTAAGTACGAAGTCCTCTGGTAAAATATATTTGAAGTTTTCATAAAATCTTTGCCATATCTCACCTTCAATTCTCAATATATGTTTTATACCTAGATTATCATGCTTCATATATTCAGGTAATTTTATTTTTATCCAATCAAGGGTGGAACGAACTTCTTTCTTATCATGTCTGTAATAATGATACAGTACCTCATATATATTATCCGCTATACCCTGAACAAATGATTTAGCTATATTATTCCTATTATTAGAAAAAGCTTCCACCTGTTTTATAATGACTCTTCCGCTCACAAGATTCTCCTTTGGATAGAAAGTTCCACTGTAATACCCGTAATAATTAAAGAAATGAATTACTATTCCCGCTTTTGCAGCAAAATCAAGAAATTTACTATTTACAGTAATTTCATTCATACAGTATAGTTCCCTTACAGCTTCTACCGGAAGATAGGAGTTCCCCTTATCATTATGAAATACAATAGAGTTATCTTTCCTTTTAAGCTCTCCCATACTCATCAAATATTTAACACCTCTGGCCATTTACTTCACCCTCTTTTATATGTAGTTTAGATATAACAATATTCATAATAGGCACATTTTCTACATCCTTTTACTTTTTCAATTTTAGGAGGAACTTCTTTTTCTAATAATTTTTCTATGTCACCAATAAGCTGTTTCAATTCCAATTCATTTTCTTCTGTAAGCTCCACATAAATTATTTTATTTTTCTGCTTGTTTTTTTCCTGGAATTCAATTTTGCCCTGTCTTTCTATGCCCTTATTCTTTAATATGTAGAGATAAAAAATCACCTGCCACTTAGTAGCTTCTACATCTGCATCAGATTTTTTTATTTCTACCAAATAATCTTTTGTAATTTTATCTATTTTTACATTGTCTATAGATATTTCCGTATCTTTTTTTCCTTCTAATTTTAATTCATGAATGACTTTTCCTATATGAACATCCTCACTATTATCCTCCATATTCATTCTATTGCCATGAAGCCAACACTGCCTTTTGCAGTGAAAATAATAATTTATAAGTGTACCGTTTGTTTTCATATACACTCCTCCATATCAAGTACTTTAGAGGTTCAGGTAAAGTTTTTCGCGTAAAAAATGATTTTCTCCATCTGAACCTAAAAACTTATCCAGATAATATCATTATTAATATTATCTTCTTAGTAAATTACATAAATAGATTTGCCTTATTGGCAGTTTCTCCAATAAATATTTCCTGATTAAATCTGCCATTTACAATATACTTTTCCCCATCAGCTATGTAATAAATATCACCCAATAATTCTTGATAGACTTCTGGTATCTTTTTTACCTTGTATATAAAATAATTCACTTTAGAGTTTACCCTAGATAATTTCACCTTTTTCTCGGAATAATCCATTTTATTATCCAATAAAAGACTTTTATATTCTTCCCATATTCCATTTCCCAAAAGCACATTATTTTTTTCATCTTCTATTCTTCTTGATAAAAATATAGTATATTTATTCTGATTATCATCCTCTATCAATTTCATATAATCCTTTATCTCTTTAAAATCCATATCTTTTACAATCTTAATAAAATGTCCATAGCCATCTTCATTTAGTTCCTTTTTATTTCTTTCAATCTTACCTATAACTTTCTCATAATACTTTTCAAAATTCTTTTCTTTTAACAATTTTTGAATTTCTTCACTTGAAAGCGTGAGTTCATCTTCTCTTCTGACATCTTTTTTGTATATAATTTTACAATCATCCATTTTAAAAAACTTCACTCTGCCCTCATTAAGGCAAGATCTATTTATTCTTCCCATAAATTGTTCTTCTGCATCTAAAATGGATACATTTTTATACCCTAAATCCATATCAATATCAACTCCAGCTTCAATAATCTGGGTAGCTATTATAATTATCTTTCTATTTTCCTCTTTTGCCTTTTTTATAACTTTATTTCTATCTGCCTTATTGTCATCAGAAGTCATTATTACAATTTCATGTGAATATTTCTTTGAAAAATTTTCATTCATATAATCAAAAAATTTATCAGCACTTTTTTTAAATATAAATTCAATAAGTATTTTATTATTGCTTTTGCTCTCTTTTTCAATATCTTCTAATAAATTTTCAAATTGCTCCTCTTGCTCTTCTCCTATATCTATTATTTCAAATTTAACCCTATTTCTAAAAAATGGATTTTTAAAATAATGCTCTCTATCTTTTATAAGATATACAAAGTTATAGATTTGATTATCTACAAGTTTATTTAATCGTGGAAGAGTAGCTGACATTATTATGATTTTAATATTTAATATTTCCGAATACATGCTTAAAAAATTTATTATTTCCTTCCATATTGAGTTTTTATAGCTTTGTATTTCATCTAAAATTATTATTGAATTGCACAAATTTATAAGAGGAAATAGTTCTTCCCTACTTGTACCAAAAAAAGAATTAAAAAGACTCACATGAGTTGTTATAACAAAAGGATAATTTATGAAAACCCTGTTTATAAAAGCTTTATTATAATCTATATTGCAATCTTCATCTTTATCCTCTGTTTTTATAGGCGTTATAGAATTTATTACCGCTATATTCTCTCCAATTATTCTGTCTTTATCAAATATCTTCATCAATTCATTTTGGGTTTGTTCTACCAGTGTATTGAAAGGAAAAACATAAAATAACTTATTTATATTGGAATTTGAGTTAAGTATAAGTTTAGCAAGATTTATGGAAGTTATGGTTTTTCCGCCTCCAGTAGGTGCCTCAAGGTAATATATATTTTTATCCTTATTATCTATATAGTTTTTTTCACTTTCAATGGTTATTTCAGATCTGAGTTGATTTATACTTGTATATTCTCCATTTTTCACTGGATTATTGCTATACTCTCTTATGCTCTTAAAGGTGCTGTAGTTATCTATACATTCACTAAACTCATTTTTCAAATTTTCATCTATTATTCCAAGATTATTAACCTTTTCACCATTCATAAATTCAGAAGTTGCATAGTAATCCGATGCTGTAAGAAGAGAAAAAAGAAATTTTGAATATATATAAATAGAAAAACCTAGTTCCGTATTGTCTTTTTTGCATTCTTTCATATTTCCTTTTGAGGATTCAAAAGAATTATTTATTACATTTTCTTTAACAGTATTAATATTTAAATCAATATAATATTCATCTTTTGGATGATTCTCTTCAAATCCTACTAACTTTTCTTTGTAATTTTCCATGTCAAGATATCCATGATGTTTTGATATAATACATGAATTTAAATACATAAAATAATGTAAATATAGCCTGTCACTTTTATCAAATTTCATTTCTTTTATTCTACTGTAGAAATAACTTATGTATATGTATGAGCCTAGAAGGGAGTGATTTGAGTCTCCTTCTGAACTATTCCTATAAGATTTATTCAACATCTTATCACATTGAAAGGCTGGATTTATTTTTCCTATATCATGCATATATATTGTATTTATCATCATTTCTCTCCATACAGCAATTACCCTTTGATTTTTATTTGTTAAAATTCTATTTTCAAAATTTTTAAGTACACTTTGAAGATTCTTTTCTTCATAAATAAATTTCATATACTGATAAGTTAGATCTGTATGCTTTAAAAGCTTTTCTCTTCTGGTTTTATCCTCTCTATCCATATGAGCGTACATATTATCTATATTATCTATATTGGATTCAAAATCAAAAAGTTTCACCTCATCAAAATACACCGCACTTTCCCTCCTAAAATTCAAAAGAAATACAAATTATTTTTTAGTTCTAAATCTCCATATACATTTTCTCCCTGGCTGGTTGATTCTATATTCATATTAGTTCCTGTAAAATGTTCAAACTTGTACTGATTTAATTTCTCATCCAGTTCAACGGGAAGATACTCTGTATATTTCCAAGGTATATCATCTTCATCATCTGGATATTTTTCAACTTGAAAGTATTTTGTTTTAAATAAGCTGTGAATCTTATCATAATCTTCAACCCTACTAAGGTTTATTTCTTTAACTTCAGTAATATCCGCGAAATGATCATTTTTACCCAGGTACGGTAAGAATATGGCTTTTCTATGCACAAGCATATCTGCAAATTTCTCTGTGATTCCATCTACTTTAACATATACCATCCATTTGGGATCTTGCAGCCACTGTTCTTTTACAACAAGATTACCCCCTGCTTCGAGACTTGCATATCCTACAGAATTATTGAAGGTTTGTATCTTTTTCGTTATGTAACCCCGATGATTTAACATTACCACAGCTACTTTTAAATCTTTAAGCTTATCATAAAACTCTGGATAGATATTATTTTTGAAATCTCTGCTTTGACTATTATATCCATGTAATCCAAGTACACTTCCTATTATTCCAAGCAAGGCTATTTTGTGTACATTACCATATGTAAAATAGTAGTAGGTATTTACATCTGGCTTCTTAAAAAACGCAGTTTTGCCAGAGAGTTTAAATCTAACTGCCTTCATAATCTAAACCTCTTTTCTTGTAAATATATTGAATACTTTAGCCCCTTCTGGTATATTCTCTACTTTTAATTTGTAGTCATTATAATAAACTTCTATATTTTTTATGCTGCCTTTAATCCCATCCAATACCTGATTCAAATTAAATTCGAGAATACATTCATCATCATCTTTATCAAAGTCCATAAACTGGGTTAAATTAGGAAGATATGTTTTTTCATCTGTCTCCACAAATAATGCAAACTCATTTTCACAACCTGCCTTTGCATTAGTATTAAGCGCCGTAGCTCCTATAAGTGCTCCCTCTTTAAATTTTTTATAATCTTCTTCTGTATAGCCATCTGTAAGTCCCATTTGGACATACTCTCTATAAGCAATAGGATTTATATAAAAAGGATAAAGGTAATGTGCCTCATCACTTACAATCTTGGTTCCGAGGGTACTTTGATTTGCTTCCTTCGCTTCTTCATTTCCACTAGACTTTTTATCATTTCGAAACGGAGAAAGTATTTGCTGTTCTTCAGAATTTGAAGATTTATATACATTAAACCCCTGTCCAATTTGAACAGCACCTGTTATGGATATATTGTTCCCTTCCTCTGCAAAAGTGGCTCCAAAAGATTTTACATCCAGTGTAGAAAACAGATTTTTAATTACATCTTCGCTTTTATCTTTTTTAGTAAGCGTTGTATTAAATACTTGATTATACCTCTCTTCAAGGGATCTTGGCCTTATCTTGTCCTTGTCTGTTTTAAAGGATTTTATATATAAAATTTTTTCTCCCAAATCATCCCAGTATTTTTTTATACTGTATTTAAGTGCCTTATCACTTCCAAATATGGAACCATCACCTATGGTCTTTGGATAACCACTAAAATCCGCATTCCAATTTGCCATAATAGCTTTTATTCCAATAACTCCATATATTCTGTTCATTTAAGATTCCTCCTCATTTTTATTTTCATCATCACTATCTTCTTCTGACTTCTTATATATTAGACTGGGACATAAAAAACCTGCTATTATCAAGTCCTTATCCACTTCATTTTCTGAACTATAAGCCAAAACCATATAATACATGTTACTAAATCTAAAAGAAGATTTAATTGCATAGCTGTATTTGATAAATAATCGTCTTAATTTTTCTTTTACAATCCTATCATCTGATGCATTAAGTACTGAACTTATAAAAGAAAAATTTTTACTGGAAGATTTATTTAAACTATAAAAATATTGAAGCAGCTGTCCTATGCAAAAATAGTATTCCTTATCACCTTTAATTTCTACTTTATAATCCTCATCTTTTTTTATATTTATCTTTTCATCCACATTTTTTCTAATATCTTTAATAGTATTTGCCATATTCTCTCCCCTACTTTCCTCCTTGAAATAATCCAGTAATGCATGTCTTAAATTAAACTGATTTATTGCCTTATTGGCATTTCCATGACTTATGGAGTTACACAAAAGCCCTAAAGTCATTTTATCCCAAAATCCTTTCACAAGAATATCTTCACCCTTATAAAACCATGTATAAAAACCATATCTATATTTTAAAAGAAATTCCTTTACTTTGCTGTCATTTAATTTTATGTCCTTTGGCTCTGTAAAAAAATTACTTTTCAAATATTTATTAAAAAACAATTCATTTACTTTATCACTCAATTCACCTATATTTTTCAAACTTCCTTTAACCAGGGTAAATTCTTTTTCAAACCCCTGCCTTAATATGGGAATTATCTTTATAACCCTTTTAAATTTATATCTATAATCAGTTATGGAATCATAATCTGTGATTTCTACTTCTTTTCCTTTATTAACCCTGAAAAAATATCCTCTAAAATCACTTTTTTTATTTTCTTTTGCCTCAATACCATCCACACAATCCTGTTCCGCGTATATATAATTTTTACCTTCTGATGCATAATTCATAAGATAATCAAACAATTTCTTTTCCACTAGAATTTTTTCTGAATCCACAAGCAGAGGCAATTTGCTTTTTCTCGTTTTATTTTCAAGATAAGGTTTTTTAGAATTAAGTCCCATGTTAAAGTCAGATAATCCATAGACTTTTCCAGCTATATTCACATTGTAGTCAGTACTATTATAAATATTAGGTATTATATACCTCTCACTCTCTTTTTCATAATTATTTAAACTAGTATCATAGAATAATTTAAGATAGGTTTTATTTAAATCTAATTTTTTTGCTATTTCCATTATATTTTTTTGTACCCAACTTTGTATATTCTCTATTAATTCTATATCGGGTTTCCCATATTCTTCTTCTATTTTCAAATAAAGTTTTCTGCTTTTGGGTTTGCTTTTATATTTTACTTCAGGATTTTTTAATATATTATAATATTCCTTTATAACTTTACCATTTAGTTTACCCTTGGATTCATGAAGGTTCTCTTTTTTTACATAAAATGTATAAATATTATTACTGTGTATTATCTTATTTGGATCTATTGGTTTATTCATAGAAATTAATCTACTTAAATAGTCCCTACGGACAAACTCCCTATAAACTTCTAAGGAATTATCAGTTTTTTTATCTACATGAAATATTTCTATACTATCCCCTGTATCTTCCAGTGTAAATTTAATGTAGTCTCCAGGTGCAAGAAGATGTTTGTCTACAATTAGTCCTTCTCCATTTTCAGCGTACTCCCTGCTGAATATATCATAAATTTCATTTATCAAAAGCCATTACCTCCTCTCACTTCACATATTGGTAATTCATAAAACCATATCCACGGGGACACATATCTGCAATCCCTGTTCCAAGAATTGTATAGGCAATATTCTGAGCTTTTTCATTGGTATCTATCGTTAAAGTAACCTTATCCCCAAGAATACTCTTATCCTTAAATTTTGTTGCTACGGGTTTTCTATTGTCTATTCTCTCATAATTAAAAAGTTGTAAACTATCATCTACTGTTTCTTCTGTAACTAATTCATATTTTTTTATGGTGCTTTTCCTTATGTATTCAAAAAAATCAGATTCATTATGAATGTTTCTCCAGTATTGAGTTTTATCTTCATCTGAAATTTTTATTATAAGAGGTGTTATACTATAAATTCTTTCTATAGGTCTTTTAGGAATTTTTTTCATGTCATATACAAGTACTTTAATCTTAGATGTGTGTTCATTAGGTAAAAATTTTTTGAAATGACTTATTAAATCTTCTCCGATACATCTGACTTGAAAATTATAAATGCACCCTTTTTTATACATTTCATTATTTGAGGCAAGAGGATATAGGCTATTAAAACAATAGTTTTTTATTTTGTTTTCTTTATGAAATTGCCTCATTTTTTCATTTTTATAGAAGGATTGATCAAGAAGCTTGCTTAATAATTCCAGTGATTCTTCCTTTAAAATATTTTGAAGTGTATATATTTTAACATTAATCTCGTATACTTCCATATCTACTCTCCTTTTACACGATAGTTACATATTTATAGATTCTACTCCAATTTAACAAATCCTGCATTATTTTAAAAATTGTTAGAATATTTTACAGAAACATGCTGAATTATAGGAAATATTCTGAATTAAAATAAAAACTATGCACCCAAATATTATTTTTAGGTGCAACAGATGTAAAATGTACAGACTTAATAAATCACTGTACTAAATTTTATCTTTTGGATGTTATATTAATTTTAATTTCAATATTTTTTATAAAAAATGTCAAGTACATAATAAAAATGATATCTATACTATTTATTTTCACATTGATCCTCCCGCTATATAATTAATTATATAAAATAATATGCAAAAATACATTGTTCCATTACATTAATCATTCAAACTGATTCAAGATTATATTTTCTAATTTTAGTCAAAATTTAATTAGCTCTTTTTATACATTATACCTATCAGAAGCCTAGCATACCTAAAAGAAAGAGTATATTTTACATTCAATTCCCAGAATATCTAAAATAAATACCATTTTTAATTTTATAAATAATATTACAACACTTGTTACGGTTCAACATAAATTTAAACATTTGCTATTGAAACATTTATCATTCAAACATTTAAATACAATTCTTGTTACGGTTCAACTTGGAAGAGTATCAGATACTTTCCCCTTCCAGAAAATTTAAATACATATCATGTTACATCTCAAATAATACTTTACTGAAGCTTTTGGCTATCTACCAATTTGTGCTATATAAAAAATAGCATCAATACTATAAATACTGCTGTCTCCTTTCCACTATTTTCTTCCTAATTTCTTTCAAAGCGTTTATATACTTATCCTTTATATTTTCACATATTTCTATGGCATTGATTTCACTATACATATGTGATATAGAGTTTCTATCCTTAAGTATATTTATCCATAATTTTTCATCTTCAATTATTCCTGCTGAAAATGCTTCTCTCAGTACATATTTGGATGGATAATCTCTTTAAATGCACCCATGTTAGGATTTAACTTGGGCATTGGAAAGTCTAGCAATTTTTACTTATGACTTATCTCTTATATACAGTAAGAACAAATTCTTCTCCTGATTCCTGTAAAAGAGGTTCCCTTGCTCCTAGATCTTTCATTGTTTTCAGTATCATAGGAATACCTCTTCCCAATTGATCTATATATCTCATATTTTCCATATATTTCACTAGGAAAGGGTTTCTTGCATAAGATACTCCAATTTTCATCTTTTCAATAGTAACAGTATTAGGTAACTTCCCCGGACTATGGAATTCAATACGGTTGTCGAACATAAAAATTCTTATTTTAGAACCTAAAATACTATAATTTCTATGAACAAGGGCATTTATAATAGCTTCTCGAAGTACCAGCATAGGATATTCTTCTCTTTCCTCTCTTTTTAACTCATTAATAGTTGAAGGATTTTTCATGTTGTTTTTTAATATAACCATCATTTGTTCTGCTATATCCTGTAATCTGCCATAAACCATCTTTTTATCTATAAGTTCATCTGTTATTTCATTTCCACGAAAATGAGCAAAACTAATTCCATTTTGGGACATAACATTCTCCACATTTTTCCCGAATATAAGCAGTCCCCCTACTGAGCATATTGCCTTTCCATCTACTTCTTTTAATATATCTGCATTAATTAATATTCTTTCTACGCTCTTTTTATCTTCCTCATATAGATCAAAAGTATTGTATTTTAAAAAATAATCTCTTATTATATCTAAATTTAAATCCCTTATAGAAGTATCATAAATTGGTGATATATCAAAATGGATACTTCCATTGGCTTGAAATAATCTCATTAATTCCTCTCTGGAAGCTATTCGTTTTGTGGTTCCCACCCTTATATAGTATTTGTGATCAACTGTGTAATAAGGCTTATTCAATCCTTTAGGAATATTGACTACTGATACCTTTAACCCATCCAATTCTATATCTTCATAAATAGGAATTATATTAGGTATACAATTATTCCTGCATATATTCATGATTTTCTCTTCTATATTTTTATCACTTACTCCCTTTATACTCCCATCATCTGATACACCTATTAATATTATTCCACCTTCACTATTAGCAAAAGCTACAATTTCCTCTGCTAATTCTTTCGCTTTTACACCTTCTTCTTTAAATTCTATATATGAATTTTCTCCCTTTTCAATTATATTTAATAATTCTAATTTATCCATAGCAAAACCCATCCTTATCCCAACATATATTGGTTGTGAATTAATTATATCATATTTATTTTGCATTTATTTACAATCAAAAAATAATTCTTCAATTTAAATACATCCCATGTTAAGGTTCAACATTACACCAACTATTATATCTATCCCTTTTGACACATTTAAATACAACCCTTGTTAAGGTTCAACTGTCTCTTTCCTGCTTCTAAGCCTGTCATTATACTCATTTAAATACAATCCTTGTTAAGTTCAACGTCAGGTAAAACCACCCTTGCACTTCAAAAATGGCAATTTAAATACAATTCTTGTTAAGGTCCAACTTAGAACCATCACAGGAGATAATGGAATCAGAAAAATTTAAATACAATCCTTGTTAAGGTTCAACATAAAGCCAAAGACAAATACAGACAAGGCATACGCATTTAAATACAATCCTTGTTAAGGTTCAACAGGATATCGCATAACGATGGCGAATTAACCCCCAAATTTAAATACAATCCTTGTTAAGGTTCAACTAGAATAAGTATTTGAACACCATTTATAGCTTCAAATTTAAATACAATCCTTGTTAAGGTTCAACATATACTATAGGAGAAAATACAGGTATATTTAGCACATTTAAATACAATCCTTGTTAAGGTTCAACTATTTGCGGCAGTTTTGGAAAATACATCTACAATAATTTAAATACAATCCTTGTTAAGGTTCAACTTGTAGAAAACAATTTGTTACATCTACTCAGGACTAATTTAAATACAATCCTTGTTAAGGTTCAACATCACAGTTACAGCAAAATGCAAATAGCATACAAAGATTTAAATACAATCCTTGTTAAGGTTCAACTCCACTCAAAAAAATGGGTGTTGTCCATTCAACAAGAATTTAAATACAATCCTTGTTAAGGTTCAACGGCTATTGGAGTTGCAGCTATAATAGCTGATTGAAGATTTAAATACAATCCTTGTTAAGGTTCAACAATATTATGGTAGATATATATGTAGGTATGGTAAATTTAAATACAATCCTTGTTAAGGTTCAACGAAAGAGAAAGAAATTGTTCCTAACACGCCTAGAGGATTTAAATACAATCCTTGTTAAGGTTCAACAACACAGAAGATAGGAATTGGTGCGGCGGGAACGGATTTAAATACAATCCTTGTTAAGGTTCAACTCAGAGCTCTGCGGACTAGAATTTATATTTTGAAGCATTTAAATACAATCCTTGTTAAGGTTCAACCAAATTCACAAAAATCAACTCCTTAATATATTTATATTTAAATACAATCCTTGTTAAGGTTCAACTAATGTAAAATAGCCATTCTTTATTTTAATTATATTCTTAAATCCTCAGATAATAAAGGCTTCAGCTAAAAATTTTCCAACCAATTTTCATTTCTTGTGAATACAATAAAAAAATCATATAATCGATTATAAATCAATCACTTATGCCATTTTACTTTTTTGTCAGGTTGGAAAATAAAAAACTTATATAGGAAAATGAACCTGAAACTTCATCATATAAAAAATATTTTAAAAACATATATAATTTGAAATTTTGAGTAATATTTTGATTACTACACACAATAAGTAATAAACACTAAAAGGATGATTAAATTATGGAGTTAGATTATAAAATCGATTCTATATTGGAATTATGCGGAAGCAGTCAGCAAATTATCGTAAGAAGATTTGCCATCGGAAAGGAAAATCCTGTGGATGCCGCCCTTGTATATAAAGACGGCTTAGTAAATCAAGATATCATAAATAGGGATATATTAAACCCACTAATGCATACAGTCAATGAAGATATAAGTAAAATTCAGCTAATTAACGAAGAGGTTTGTAATAAATATATTTCAATGTCCAAAATTTCTATTCAGACTGATATAAATATGGTTGTAAAAGATATTAGGAGAGGTAAAACAGCTATTCTTATATATAAAACAGATAATTTCATTATCGCCGACACAATGGGCGGAGAACACAGAAATATCTCTGAACCCTTAGATGAAGTTGGTATCAGAGGGCCCAAAAATGGTTTTATAGAAAATATTCAAATAAATTTAAGTTTAATAAAAGAAGGATTAAAAGATAAAAATTTAGTTATAGAAAATCTCATTGTAGGAAGACGCTCTCAAAGGGATGTAGCTTTAATATACATAGAAGATATTGCAGATAAAGATTTGATTGAGGATATCCGAAACAGAATATCCTCAGTTGATGTAGATGCCATAACTTCTATGGGAATGCTTGAGCAATATATTGAAAATTATCCATATTCCATTTTTCCACAAGGATATGCATCTCAAAGGCCCGATGTAGTACAACAAAATCTCACTGAAGGCAGAATTGCGCTCTTGCTTGATGGTACACCCTTTGCTCTAACTGTTCCAGCTCTATTTATAGAATTTTTTCAAGCAGGAGAAGATTATTCTCAAAGAACAATTATAAGCAATTTAAACAGAATGATTCGTGTATTTGGCACCCTTATAGTTATTACATTACCTTCTATTTATTTAGCTTTAATTAGATATAATGCAGAACTCATCCCTGTTAAATTTGTTATACCAATAATTCAATCTAGAAGAGGTATAGCCCTGCCTCCCTTGCTGGAAATTCTATCTATGCAGGTTGTGGTAGAACTTTTAAGGGAAGGAGGACTAAGACTTCCTAGTAAAATCGGTCAAACGTTGAGCGTTGTTGGAGGTTTTATTATAGGAAGTGCCGCACTTCAAGCCAACTTAGTCAGCCCTGCAACTTTAGTAATAGTTGGGGTAGCCACCATAGGAACTTTTATTATACCAAGCTATGATATGTCAATTTCAATAAGATTAATCAGCTTTCCTTTTCTCTTTTTAACAAACTTTTTAGGCGCATTTGGATTAATTGCAGGCTGGTATTTTGTATTTGTGCATCTTCTTTCTTTGGATAGCTTTGGAGTTCCATACCTGTCCTTAGATAAATACAATGACCTAAAAGATATGTTTATTCGAATACCTTTATGGGAGATGAATAAAAGACCGGAGGGTATACCTAATAATGATCCAATAAGACAAACTGACTTTAGGAATAAATTCTGGGGGAAAAAAGATGAAAAAGGTAGTAAGTAATGCTATAACACCCGGAGAAGTTACTTTTTTACTTATAGGTTCAATGATTGGTATAGGAATACTATCACTGCCTAATGATTTGATTAATATAGCAAAACAGGATTCATGGATATCAGCGATTATTGGAGCTGTATATCCTCTATATATGGTTATAGCTGCTTCACTAATATGTAAAAAACATCCAGAAGAAAACATTTTAATTTTGAGTAAAAAATATTTCGGAAAATTTTTCGGAAGCATTTTAAATCTAGTTTTTTTATTATATTTTGTAGTGTTTGCTACAGCTATAGCCTTTGGAATATGCATCGTACTTGGAACTTTAGTAGTAAGTTTTTTAAGTCCACTAAAAATACTAATGGTGCTGTTCTTTTTAGCTGCATATACCTCTACAAAAGGACTAAAAGTTTTAGGAAGAATAAATCAATTTATGTTTTTGTATACTATTTTTCTATCTTTTATTCTTGCTGTAGCATTAGCTAAAGGAACATACTTAAATATGTGTCCCATATTAGGTTCTGGAACCTTAAATATTATAAAGGCAAGTAAGCAGTCCATTTTTGCCTATGGAGGAATCGAAATACTATTTTTAATTTATCCATATATGACTGATAAAACAAAGATTATGAAGTCGTCACTATTAAGCGTCATAATAACAGCCATAATCTACTTCTGGGTTACATTTATTACCATTTATTATGTGGGAGTAGATCTAATTCCCAAAATGCAGTGGTCCGTAAATTCAGTAACAAAGACCCTGGAAGTACCTGTTATAAACAACTTTAGATTTATATTTATTATTTTATGGGCTACCCTTATTTGTAAAACAATATCTAATAATTATTTTACAACAGCTTTGATTTTAAAGGATTTTTTCCCGAAAATAAAAATGAAAAAAATTATCTATGTCATTTATCCCTTAATGGTTTATTTATCTCTTAGATATAAAAATCCTGCTACAAGGGTAGATTTTTTAAACTATATTATTCCTAAATATACTTTATATAATATAGCTTATGTAACAGCAATAACATTAAGAATCTATTTAAAAAAGGATAATAAAAATGAAAAATAATACGAAAAAATATATATGTATACTTTTACTATGTGTTGGAATAACCGTTTTTTTCTCTACGGGATTAAAACAGCAGCAGCCAGTAGAAGAACTGGATATCATTTCAGGACTGGGAGCAGATTTAAAAATAGAAGACAGCCAGGTAGATCATATTATACCAATGTCAGTATACTTATTTGAACCTAAAGAAAAGGTAGAAAGTATCTTAAGAACCGGTACTGCTAAAACTAAAGGTGAAACAAGACAAAACAGGCAATTGTCAGATGATAAACAAAATATATTGGGTCTTGAAAAAGTATTTATTATCAGTGAAGATCAAGCAATTTATGGTTTAAAAGATTGGACAGATATTTTGTTTAGAAATCCATATTTAAATGATACCGCATATACTGCAGTATGCAAGGGAAAAGCTTCAGATATACTTGGTACGAAGCTAAGAGATTATCCCAGCTCTGCAGATTTTATAGAAGGCTTAATTAAAAACTCTGTATTCCATAATTTTTTTTCTGATGGATATAGGGTTATGAATTTATTTTTATCAATTGGCAGTGAAGGATATAACCCTGTATTACCTTATATCGAACTCACGAATGGAGGAATTGAAATTACCGGAATGACTTTGTTTAATCATGATAGAATGGTTTCAAAAATTAGTGTTGATGAACTTAGATTTATGAATATAATGAGAGAAAATAATGTTAAAGGTATTCTTACACTACAAAAAACTCCTGATAAATATATTAATTATTATGCTACATCCAAAAGAAAAGTATCCTGTACCAAGACAGGAGATAGGTATAAGTTCACCATAGATATTAGTTTAGAAGGTGATTTAATAACTGATACACTTTATAAAGATTTACAAAAGGATTCCAAAAAGAATGCGGAATTTAATAGAGATATGTCTCAAGAAGTTAAAAAAAAATGTAATGATTTTATAAGTAAAATGAAAAATAACTATAAAGTGGATTGCTTACAACTTGGAAAGTTTGCCGCTGCCAAATACGGCAGACACACAGGAAAAGACTGGAACTCCATAGTATGTAATTCAAAGATTGATGTAAACGTAAAGGTTCAGATTAAGAAGACCGGAAGAGGTGATTATTAATTTACAATATATTATATTTATTTTCCTCTGCTACTTTAATAACCCGTAAAATATACTTTTTAAAAAGATACAGCCTCAGCTTCAGAATTTAAACTTAAGCTATATCTTTTTAAAACCTTATCTATCTTTTAAGCTTTTTATTTGTAATCTTACGAATCATATTGTTCCCCTACATATCTTCCCAATGAAACTTTTCCTGATTTTCATCTACTATAGTAGCTTTATCAAATAACTTTATCAATATCAGGGCTAATATAAAAGCAATTATACCTCCCATAACTTGATAAACTCTAACAGAACCTTCTGCTACCTTCCCTATATATCCCCCAGAAAATATCCCTATAAACACAAATACAATGGGAAGGATAAATAACATAAACGCAGCCATTACCATATTTGTACTTTTTCTTTTATTTCTAATCTCGTGATTTTTACCCATTTTTAATATCAACCTCCCTAAAAGCCTGTAACCAATTTAAATTATTAATAAAATTTTAGATAATACTTAAAATACACCTTCTATTTTTATATTATAACTCTTAAAATACACAAAATAAATAATACTAAACCATTAAGTAAGCTATACTAATATTATAAATTATTTAAACTCTTGAAGGAATTTAACATTAAATGTTGAATTTATCATAGGGAGGGAGATGATACTGTGTCTAATGATGTAAAAATAACATATATAAATAATACTATCAGAGAGAGAAATGGACAATTTCATTTAAATGATGAATGGATTCGCATTGAAAATATCAGTAAAAGAAGAATTAATATGTTTAATTGGGAAGTGTGGCGCTGGAAACCTGGTAAACAATATTCTCACATTTATAGGTTTCCAAGGCGTATTAACAATTTTTTTTGGACATTAGATCCTGATGAAATTATAGTGCTTTTTACAGGTTATGGTTCGAATAAATTTGTAGAAGGAGATATTAACCACAGATCTGAATTCCACTTCTATTGTGGGGAAAAAGCTTTTATATGGAATAATCAGGGGGATATGACCTGTTTATTTGATACTAAATCGGTGGTAAGCACCCTTGCTGTTCCTTAAAAATATATTATTATTCTATTTGCAGTATAATTATCCTGTATATAATAAAACTACTATTATTATAATAATAGTGCATATTTTAATAACTGCATACAATTTAACATATACATTTTCAGGAGGTAAAGATGACATACGCAAAAGTAAAATACGAAGGTTTAAAAGAATTATGCAATATAGTTTTTGAAAAATTTGGATTTACACAAGAAGACAGTGAAACTATTACAGATGTTCTACTGCTGTCAGATTTATTCGGAATTGAATCTCACGGAATTCAAAGATTAGTAAAATATTATAGCGAAATAAAAAATGGTCTTATAAAAGTAGATTCTACACCAAAAATAGTGAAAGAAATCCCGGTATCTGCAACTTTAGATGCACAGGCTGGCATGGGGCAACTGGCAGGAAAAAAGGCTATGAATATGGCAATTGAAAAAGCCAAAACTTCAGGTATGGGCATGGTAGTAGTTAGAAATTCTAACCATTACGGTATTGCCGGATATTATGCCAGAATGGCTCAGAAAGAAGGCCTGCTTGGAATTTCAATGACCAATTCACCAGCTGTTATAGTACCGACTTTTGGTAAAGACGCTATGCTTGGCACAAATCCTATTGCTATATCTATGCCTGCAAAACCTTATCCTTTTTTAATGGATATAGCCACCAGTGTAGTTACAAGGGGAAAAATTGAAGTATACAATAAAAGACACGAACCCCTTCCACTGGGTCTGGCACTAGATAAAAATGGAGAAGATACTAAAGATCCTTATGATATTTTATACAACTTACCTAAAAGATTAGGTGGAGGATTGGTTCCACTTGGGGGTTCGGGAGAGCTAACAGGAGGACACAAAGGCTATGGACTGGCTCTTGCAGTTGAAATGTTTACTGCAATTCTATCTGGAGGTATTACAGGAAATTATGTTACCTTAAATGGTTCCTCTGGTTCCGGTACCTGTCATTATTTCTGCGCAATAGACTATGGTATATTCGGAGATAAAAAATCCATTGAAGATAGTTTTTCAAAATACTTAGAAGAACTCAGAAATTCCGAAAAAGCCAAAGGAGCCGTAAGAATATATACCCATGGGGAAAAAGAAGTTGAATCTTATAAGGATAAAATGGAAAATGGAGTTCCATTAAATGAAGTTACTCTTAAAGAAATAGAAGACATATGTAAATATTTTAATATAAAAGCCAATGATTATATAACAAAATTTACCATTGATGAAATATGATAAAAAACAAGCTAATACAAATTGGAGGATTAGAATATATGATTAAAATAGGTGATAAAAAAATCATAATCAAAAAAGGTGATATAACTAAAGAAAACAGTGACGCCATAGTAAATCCTGCAAATAGTGGCCTACAGCATGGAGGAGGAGCCGCACTGGCCATTTCAAGAGCCGGTGGATCTCAAATACAGTCAGACAGTAATGAACTTATAAAAAAAATAGGTACTTTACCTGTTGGAAAAGCAGTTATAACCTATGGTCATAATTTAAATTGTAAATTTGTAATACACACTGTAGGACCTATAATGGGTGAAGGTGATGAAGATGAAAAACTAAAAAAGGCTGTAAAAAGTGTACTTAACCTGGCAGAATCCTATAATTTAAGCTCCATATCCGTACCTGCTATAAGTTCTGGTATATTTGGATTTCCAAAAGAAAGATGTGCAAAAATACTTCTTGAAACTTCTGTAGAATTTTTAAAAAGAAATGATATAGATTTAAAAACCATTGTTATGTGCAATCACGACCAACAAACAACTGATATATTTTTAAATGAAGAACTGAAATATGTTTAATTCTTATTAAAATATTTTAATGATATAAAGAATTGGAAATTATACACATTCAGGTTTTATTACATATTATAATATTGATATGTTTTATAGAGGTGATTTAATGTATAATATAAAACCTGAAATTTTTGATTTTAATTCTGTTAAAGGTATTTCCAAAAAACAATTGGATGAACACTACAAATTATATGTAGGTTATGTAAACAATCTAAATAAAATCTGGAACACTCCCTATATACCTAAAAATTATACTGACAGCAATCCCACCTATTCAAAAATGCGCAGCTTAAAACTTGGTGAAACCTATGCGCTAAATGGTGTAAAACTTCATGATCTTTACTTTGAAAACATGACAGGTGGCAGTAACACCCCTCACGGTCCAGTACTTAATGCCATAACAAACCAGTTTTCTTCCTATAATAATTTTCTCTCCTATCTTACAAATGTAGGATTATCTATGAGAGGATGGGCTATTGTTTCCATAGACTTACTTGATAACAAATTTCACATAATAGGAAGCGATTTACACGATACCGGTGCCGTATGGCTCTCTTGTCCAATACTAGTATTGGATGTTTACGAGCACGCATATTTTATGGATTTTGGAACTGACAGAAAAAGCTATATTTCTAAATTTATCCAAAACATAAACTGGACTGTGTTAAATGAGAGATTCCAAAATTACCTTCACAGAATGGGGCTTATAGATATGAATAAACCCAGATATTTTCCATATCCATTCTTTTAGATAGCTTAGCTAAAAATATTTTCTAATAAAAAAGCAGCTGTTAAAGCTGCCTTTTACTATTTTCCTGTAAATAGTGTATCTATCATGTCAAACAGGAAACTAAAGGATTCCCTTCTTTTAGATTTGATTCTTTTCAATATGGTAATTTTGTCCTTTGACTTTTCTATATCCCTTATCTTTTCATCCATATAACTTTCCCCCTCACTACAATAATTAAAATTTTTCCATTACATTTCGTGTGTCAAAACTATATATTTATACCCTCATATAATTAAACTGAATCTATTTGTTAATATATTAACATTCTTTAATTTCAATTGCAATAGTTATGTTAAAATATTAACGATATATTATGGATCTTTATTCTACGCTAATCTTATATTAAAAAATTCAAATTATTCTTAATAATTATTCAATATTATATACTATTATATATATTTAATTTTGCTTCTAATTATTTCTTATATAGCCTAAAGATTTACTATGATAATTCAAGAAACTCTTCTTATAATATTCTAAAATAACTTAAATGTGTTATAGCTAATAATAAATTATTGTCATAATATTATCAATGTTATTTTTATTATCATCATATCATTTAGAAATAAAAAATAGAAGTACTTAGACACCTTACTTGCTTAGCTGTTTTCAGGTGCCTAAATACTATAAGATGTAATTATTTAGGTTAGATTTGCTTTACCTTTGTACTTCTGCCTTTGATAAATTCTTGTATAAAAAGCATCGCTAAAGTAATTCCAATTAAAATAGTGGATACTGCAGCTATTTCTGGAGTTATAGTGGTTTTCATACTCTCCCACATAGCCACCGGAAGTGTCTTAGTTTTAGCACCTGACAGGAACATAGTAACAGTTACTTCATCTATAGAGGTACTAAAAGCAAATATTGCCGCAGAAAATATAGAAGCTTTGATTTGGGGCAGTGTAATATTAAAAAATACACTAATATATTTTGAACCCAGCCCCATTGCTGCCAATTCAATATTTTTATCTACACCCTTTAATCCTGTCA
Organism: Candidatus Clostridium eludens; assembly: GCF_045310515.1. NCBI lineage: Bacteria > Bacillati > Bacillota > Clostridia > Eubacteriales > Clostridiaceae > Clostridium > Candidatus Clostridium eludens. Next base: position 148,360 of record NZ_JBJHZX010000005.1, read on the forward strand.
TTACCGTCACAAATACCATTGGTATAGCCAGCAGTGTATGACCTAGAACTATTCCTGGTATAGTATTGGTTAGCTTTAAAGGTGCAAAGGAGTTATATAAGGCTACACTAATTATAATTACAGGTATAACCATAGGCATAACCATAAAAGCCATAAATATATTTTTAAATTTAAATTCTAACTTAGTAACAGCAGCTGCTGCCATAGTTCCTAAAACAAGAGCTAATATTACTGTTAGAACAGCTATACCTAAACTTCTTCCGAAACATTGAGTCCACTGACTATCATTAAAAAAAGCATGATACCACTGAGCAGAATAACTTGGAGGCGGAAATTTAAAATAAGTTAGTGATGTAAAAGACAGTGGTATTAATACAAATACAGGAGCTATAAGAAAAAACAATATAACAATTACTACAATTGGAAGCCACATTATTCTCCCTCCTTTAACATAGGATTTCCTTTTATCAATAATGCAAGTACTGCTAGAAGTCCCATAGTAATGATAAATAAAACCAGGGCAAGTGCAGATGCTAAAGGCCAGTTTAAAGTAGCACTTATATTATTTTGTATAAGTGTGGATACCAGCATATTTTTTGAACCACCTAATAATGATGGGGTAATAAAATATCCCAGCGCTAAAACAAATACAAGTATGGAACCTGATAAAATTCCTGGAACAGATAAAGGAAAAAATATTTGCCAGAAGGCCTTCGTCGGTCTTGCTCCCATGATCTGTGCAACTTCCACCAATTGCGTGTCAATATTGGACATAACTGCATAAACATTTAACACCATGTATGGAAATAGTACATGAGTCATACCTATTGTCACAGAGGTAGTATTGTACAGTAGATTCAGAGGCTGCTTTATTAATCCTATATTTTTTAGGAATGTATTTAAAATCCCTTGATCCTGTAAAATTATAATCCATGAAAAAGTACGAACTAACAGACTAATCCAAAAAGGTATCATAATAAGCATCAAAATAATCTTTTTTAATCTGGATGATTTTGTTCTAATAATAAAATAAGCCACAGGATAAGCTAGTACAATTGATATTACAGTTACAATAAATGAAGTTTTCAATGTAAGCCATATAACCTGAAGGTATATTGGTTCTGTGAATATCTGTGCTATATATTTAAAGGTAAATCCGCTCTCATCTATAATACTTAGTTTAAATAGACCTATCATAGGTATAAATGTAAATACTAATATAAAAAGTACTGGCAATACTATTAATATCCACTTTGCACTAAATAAATTAACTAATCTATCCTTTGTAGAAACTTTTTTAAACATTAACTCTTCTTTCTTGATACTCTCATTTACCATTTTTATTCCCCCAAAAATTAGTTAATTTTAAGTATTTACTATTAATCTAAAGTTCTAGTTACATAACTAGAACTTTAGATTGCAAAATAAATTACTTAATTAACCACTGTTGAAATTTTGCATCTACAGCATCATAATTTTCTGCCCACCATTCTTCATTACCATGTACAAGCTTCTTGGAAGTTTCATCGTCTGCCCTTCCTATTCTCTCTTTAACTTCTGCAGACAATAAGTCCAGTGCTTTAGAGTTAGTAGGTGCATAATCAATATTTTTTGAAAATGCCGCTTGCTGCTCAGGTTCACATTCAAAAGCAATAAACTTCATAGCTAAGTCTTTATGTGGTGCTCCCTTTGGTATTACCCAGGAATCTCCAAGAACTATAGCCTGATTATAATCCACATCTACTGGTGATCCTTCTTTTTTAGCTGTACTTATACGACCATTCCAAGCTGCTGCTATACTAACATCACCACTTGCAAGAGATTGAGGTGCCTGAGCTCCTGCACTCCACCATATTTTAACACTGCTTTTTATTTTATCTAGACTTTTAAATGCTCTATCCACATCTAAAGGATATAAATTTTCTGGCTTAACTCCATCTGCCAAAAGAGCAGTTTCCAAAGTACCTACAGGATATTTCCACATAGAACGAGCTCCAGGGAATTTTTGTGTATCCCAAACTTCAGCCCAAGTTGTAGGATGCTTGTCTTTTGAATAACTGCTTGTATTATAAGATATAGCTACATCAAAGGTATCTGAACCAACGCCGTATTCATTAACAAGTCCTTTATCAATATTATCTGCTTTAATTACATTATAATCTAATTTTTCAAGTAGCCCTTGTTTGCCTCCTCTTGGAGCAAAATCAGAATCTACATTAACTACATCCCACTCAACATTTTTGGATTGAACCATAGCTTTTAATTTACCATAATCTGTTGGATTTACTACAGTTACTTTTACCCCATATTTTTTTTCAAAGGCATCATAGTTTACCTGTCTGGCTTTAGAATATGCCCCACCCCAGTCTACAACAACCAATTCCTTATCTCCACTGCTACTGCTGCTTTGGTCTTTTGATGAACTGCCACAGCCTGTAAGGCTAAAAAGTAATATTAAGCTTAATAAAAATAATAATTTTTTCTTCATAGTTTATTCCCCCTTAAATTAACATAATTAATTTGCTATTAATGAACTCTTTTCTACTTTCCAATTTAATATAATTTCCTTACCTGAAGCCAGCAAATTTTTATCAGATGGCGGAGCCTTTATCATCATTTCTTCATTATTTTTATTAATTACTTTCACCTTAAGTGAATCTCCAACAAAAATAACTTCTTTAACTGACGCTTCCATACTATTTTCATATTCAGGCTGTCCAAGTGTAATATATATATTTTCTGGCCTTAATGCTATAGAAACAGCTTTACCTCTTAAATACTGGTTTTCCTTATCCATTTGTGCTTTTAAAACCTGCCCATTAAATATTTGTATAAATGCCGTTTTACCCTTTGTTTCAACTATTTTTCCTTTAATAATATTTATCTCACCTATAAATTCTGCCACAAATGTACTCTTAGGATTTTGGTATATATTTTCAGGACTATCTATCTGCTCTATTTTCCCCTTGTTCATAATACATACTTTATCAGACATAGTAAGGGCCTCTTCCTGATCGTGAGTAACACTTATGGTTGTAATTCCAATTTTCTGCTGTATATGCTTAATCTCCAATTGCATTCTTTGTCTTAAATGCTTGTCTAAAGCTCCCAATGGTTCATCTAATAACAGTAATGGAGGATTAAATACTATAGCTCTTGCAAGTGCAACTCTTTGCTGTTGTCCTCCACTTAATTGTTTGGGATATCTATTTTCCACTCCTTCAAGATCAACTAATTTCAGCATATTCATAACCTTCTCTTTAATTTTGTCTTTAGAAAATTTTCTGATTTTCAGAGGATAAGCAATATTCTGGAAAATATTCATATGAGGAAATAATGCATAATTTTGAAAAAGCATTCCTATATTTCTCTCGTAGGGTTTTTTCTTTTCAATATTTTCATTATTTAAAAGAATTTCACCTGAATTTATCTTTTCAAATCCTGCAATTAATTTTAATAATGAAGTTTTTCCCGAGCCACTTGGACCCAGTATGGTTAGAAATTCTCCTTTGTCCACTCCAAAACTAACTTCATCTACAGCCTTAAAATTTTTATAATATTTTATTACATTATTCATTAATAAATTAGCTCCAATGGTACTCATTTAATCTCCCCCCTTTTAAACTATCAAAATTCATTTGTAAGCCTACTAGATATGAATAAAGTCATAAATTTACCAAACATAATTTTTGCAACATTTTTAAATAATTTATTCACAATGTACAATGTTGTAAAAATGCACATTTTTGCGTGATATATTTTTATTAATTATACTGTCTTCATATTAACATGTCAATCTCAAATAGCTGTATTTTTTAATAATATATCAATAAAGAATGACTCATTTTATTAATAGTGCTCACAACTTGACTGTGAAATTTCCACACCATTCAATTTATATGTTATATTACTTACTTATAAATTGAAAGTTATTGAAAATTTTCTTCAAATATATTTTAAGATTGTTTTGAGCATTTTGTATTACACCCTCGATTAATTTATTATATTAGTAATAATTATATGTATAATTTATCATATTATTAATAATATTCATATGTATAAAACAAACAAATATAAGCTAATACATTTGTCTACAAAATACATATGATTTATCATTTATCTCAACTTTTTAATATTTTTAAATTACTTTTATAATACTTTCATTACTAAAATGTTGTAAAATATCTTTAATAGTATACTGTGTAAAAAGGGAATATAAGTATTTTATAGAATATATTAAGGTGAGGTGATAGTTATAGAATGAAGAACAGACTTAAGGAGATTCGAATGCGAGAATATATGATGAATCCTAAGGAATTTGCAAGACTAATAGAAGTCAATCCTAAAACATATTATGCATGGGAAAACGGCACATCAGTCCCGTCTATGAAGGAGGGATTAAGAGCAGCAAAAAAGTTGAGCAAAAACTTGGACGAAATATGGTACTTAGAATAGTGCCATATATTTTAAGGATATATTCTTTGAATTAAGGAAAAAGTTTGTATATAAAAGAAATTTTTTATGAAATCTATCACATTCTATGTTAAAATATAAAATAAATAATCTATAAGTTAAAATGATTATTACATTATTTAAAATATTTTAAAAAAATAAATTTCTATAGACAACAATTATTTGAAATTATATATATTTTACGAGGAGGTTATAAAATGTCCGGTTTTGCAGATGATCAGCAATTAATTTACCAATGGAAAGAATTCATTAAAAACATTAATGATAATCCCACATTTAATTCCATTATTATAAAACCATGTATAAAGTGTGCTGATTTAGAAGATACAGCACCTGAAAAATCAAAAATAAGATTTTTATCTAGTTCGGAGATCAAAGACAAACTTTCTAAAAATTCACAACTAATCGAATCTTCCAACCCTTTCTTAAAGTATATTTCCTCATCTTTAAAAGGAATACCTCACATAGTCTCTCTAACTGATAATCATGGGTGGATTATTGATTTAGCTGGAACACCCGAGGAATTAAATATAAAAAATAAAAAAATTTGTATAGGCGCACGTTGGTGCCAAAGAAATACCAATACTGATAACATAAAAACAAAATTAGCTATAAAAAATCCGGTTTTTACATATAACATAAAACCTTCTAATAAAGCATGTGGAGCTTGTTGCTGCATATATGTACCTATTAAATTAAATGAAAAAATAATTGGAAACCTTGTTCTTAGTACCCCAAATAAATATGCACATCCTGCCATATTTAGTCTTGCTACAATTTGTGGAAATTCTATTGAAACTGCACTCTCTGACTTAGAAAATAAACAAAATAATCATCCTCTATTACAAATTAGTGACTTAATGGCAACTACAGTCCATGACTTAAAAAACCCATTAGCAGTAATTAGAGGATTAGGCCAACTAAGCAAAATAACCCAAGATAAAAATGTACTTAATGGATATCTAGACAAAATTATAACTCAAGTTGATGAACTAAATGATATTATTGTAGAACTTTTAAGCATATTCAAGCCTTCTCAGCTTTTTCCTAAGGAAGTGGTTCCTGTAATACAAGAAGTTATTAACGAATTTCAGCCCCAGTGTAAATTTAAAAATATTAAAATATCCTTTATGAATAACGGAGATGGCTTTATAAATATGTGTGAGAATTTATTTAAAAGAGCAATACAAAATATTTTAATAAATGCCCTTCAATTAATGGATAATGGTGGGCAAATTGAAATCGAAACAAAAACAGAAGAACAATCTATTGTCATTACAATCAAGGATACCGCCGGTGGAATACCTGAAGATATAAAAGATTCTCTATTTCAAGCATTTACATTTAGGAGAGGTCAAGGCACTGGTCTGGGATTATTCATGGTCTATCATACAATTGCTAGTACCCACAAAGGCAAGATATGGTTTGAAAGTGAAAAAAATAAAGGAACTACATTCTTTATAAAAATTCCAATCACTAAAAATATAGAAAATATGTTTCTTTCAAAATATGAGTTTATTTAAAATAGATTAGAGAGCTATATCAGCTCCCTAATTTATTTTTCATTAACAATCTTAATTGAAGCACTGGCTCCTATTCTCACTGCACCTGCATTTATCATTTCTAAGGCATCTTCATATGTCCTAATTCCACCTGATGCTTTTACTTTTAGGTTAGGAAAAACCGTCCTATACATTAACTCTATATCTTTAGAGGTGGCACCTCCCGAACTGAAACCTGTAGATGTTTTCACAAAATCAGCTCCTGATTTTTGGGCCAGCTCACAGGCTTTGACTTTTTCTTCATCAGTAAGAAGACAGGCTTCTATAATAACTTTAACCAATGCCCTCCCCTTTGCCTTATTCACCACAGCTTTTATATCATCTTCAACATAATCATAATTTTTTGCTTTTAAATAACCTACATTTATAACCATATCAATTTCACAGGCCCCATTACTTATGGCCTGTTCTGTTTCAAAAGCCTTTGTTTCAGATGTTGACATCCCCAGAGGAAAACCTATAACTGTGCATACTTTTACATCTGATCCTCTTAATATTTCATAGGCAGTATTAACATACGAAGGATTTATGCATACTGAAGCAAAACCATATTCTAAAGCTTCTCTACACAATTTGACTACTTCTTCATAAGTAGCCTCAGGTTTTAAAAGGGTATGATCTATCATTTTAGCCAGTTCTTTTTTATTCATTACCTTCTTCTCCCCTCGCTGACAAATAATAAAAAACATAACTTATGTTCCAAAATATATTTTATAGCTATAATTTTATAATACCATAATGATGCTTATTATTGACACAAATTTGTTAAAATGTTAGAATACTTAAAATATGAAAATTATATAAATTATAATATAAACAGGACTAGTTTAAAATTTTGTTGACCAGAAAACTGGAGACTAATAATCTTTCAAGGAGATTATTAGTCTTTAATTTTTTTATCCGAAGGTTGACATTACTAATACTCTCATTTTTTTAAAGTGTGAGATAGTCCTACGCGCCTGATAAGTTCTTCTAAATCAATCTAAATACGTAAAGAGGAGTGTGTGAAATAATGATTGAAAATATTTCATTAAAGATATACGGTATGACCTGTACATTATGTGCTCTTACAATAGAATCCTCCATGAATGGAATTGAAGGTATAAACAAAATAAATGTAAGCTATGCTGCTGAGAAAGCAAAATTACAGTATGATAATAAAAAAATAAATTTAAAGGATGTAAAAGAAAAAATAGAATTATTAGGTTTTTCAGTAAGTGAAGAAAATCAAGAAAAAGTTACTAAAAAAGGTCTAAGCAGAGACGAAATTGAAAGGAACAAGCTTAGAAATCTATTCATAATATCTGCTATTTTAAGTTTTCCTTTAATATTGGCTATGCTATTAGGTGGAGTTGGTTTCTGCCACAGCGATTACAATCCTGCTTCAGCTGGAAAATGGGGTAACTTTATTGAAACCCTGAGATGGAAATCCTGGAACCTTCACAATTGGAAATTGCAACTGGTCTTAGCAACTTTAGTGCAATTTGTAATAGGTTTTAGATTTTATAAGAGTTCTCTTTATGCACTGAAGTTCAAAGCTTTTACTATGGATTTATTAGTTGCAATAGGAACTACTGCTGCATATCTTTACAGCTTATATATATCACTTTTTCAACCCTTAACTTATACTCTAGGTATGGTAAATTTATATTTTGAATCCTCAGCTACTATAATTACCCTTGTACTTCTTGGGAAATATTTGGAATCGATTGCTAAAAATAGAACTTCGAAATCTATACAATCTTTAAATAAGCTAAGACCTAGAAAAGCTAGAGTACTTAGAAATAATACTGAGTGTGACATCCCCATTGAAAATGTGCTAATAGGAGATACTATAATAGTAAGGCCTGGCGAAAAAATACCTGCAGATGGAATTGTAATTAACGGTCATTCCATAGTTGATGAATCTATGCTTACAGGTGAAAGTATACCTGTAGAAAAGAAAAAAGATAATTTTGTAACTGGAGCTTCCATTAACAAAAATGGCTCCTTCAAATTTAAAGCTACTAAAGTTGGGAGTGATACTGTACTTTCAAATATTATAAAACTGGTAGAAGAAGCCCAAGAAAGTAAAGCACCTATACAGAAAATGGCAGATAAAGTATCCGGATTCTTTATACCTGCTGTTTTACTCATATCAGCCCTCACTTTTATTATCTGGTATTTTATTATCTTTCATCATCAAATATTCCTTATAAATATTCCTATAATCTATGCAGTATCAGTTTTAGTAGTATCATGTCCATGTGCATTAGGATTAGCAACACCTGCTGCAATAATGGTAGGAATGGGAAAAGGAGCAGAAAACGGAATATTAATTAAAAATGGTGGTAAATTGGAAGAAGCCTGTAAAATAAATACAATAGTATTTGACAAAACAGGTACTTTAACTACAGGAAAACCTGAAGTTAACAGTATTATTTTATTTAAAAATAATAATTCCCTCATAAACATTAATAACAAAAATGATTTATTAATCTTAGCTGCGTCAGCTGAGAAATATTCTGAGCACCCTTTTGGAGAGGCAATATACAAATATGCAAAAAAAAATTATGCAAAAGAATTTGAAAATGTAGATAAATTTCAATACATTCCAGGAAAAGGTGTATCTGCAGTAATAAAAAATAAGTTAATACTTATAGGAAATAAAAAATTTTTAGAAGAACATTCTGTAGATTTAACTAATTTAGGGGATAAACTAGTTAAATTTCAAAAGCAAGGCGAAACAGCTGTATTAGTAGCATTTAACGGCATTTTAGTTGGAGCTATTACATTATCAGATAAAATAAAAGAGAATTCAAAGAAGGTTATTAAATCTCTTCAAGAAATGAATATAAAAGTTTATATGCTTACAGGTGATAATAAAGATACTGCCGCTTCTGTAGCAAATGCCCTAAACATAAAGAACATAATATCAGAAGTCCAGCCTGAGAATAAAGCTGAAGAAATCACTAAATTAAAAAAAAGTGGACATATTGTGGCCATGGTTGGGGATGGAATAAATGATGCACCTGCCCTTGCTACAGCAGATATAGGATTTGCTATAGGAACAGGTACCGATGTAGCTATCGATACTGGAGATATTGTGCTTTTAAAAGAAGACCTAAATGCTCTGCCAGCTTCAATAAAACTTTCAAAAATAACTATGAGAAAAATAAAACAAAATTTGTTCTGGGCCTTTATATATAACTTAATTGGAATACCTATTGCTGTAACAGGACATTTAAATCCAGTAATTGGAGCTGCAGCTATGTCTTTTAGCTCCATATCGGTTTTATTAAATTCACTTAGTCTTAAAAGATTTAAATTTTAACATTAAATATCTTCAAATAAATATACTATTATATCTAGTTATTTATTTGAAGATGCCTTATTAAGACTTTGAATTCCAAGACGATTTGCTTTAATAATTGCTTCTTTGATTAGAGTACTATTTACTTTAAAGTTAAGCTTATCTAATTCTTTTGAATGTATGTCTACTCCGTTAACTATACTTAATATTTTTTTATTAACATCATCTTCTATTCCTAATTGTTGTAATGTAACAGGTAATTTTAATTTGTTTAGTACATCAATAAGCCCTTCTATTTCTTCGTCATCCTTTCCCTCAAGGAGAAATTGTACAATTAATCCGAAAATAACTTTTTCGCCATGTAAAGTATACTTTGTATCTGGGATATGGGTGAAACTATCATGAATAGCATGTCCCATTGCAGCTATATGCTTTCCATTATTAATACTTCCAACAAATCCTGCTAAAATTATGATAGAATCAATTACATCTTTATATTGCTGATTTCCAATGTCATTATCATCTGATTTTTTATGTAACCCATTAATATAATTTTTTAGTATATCAAGTGCCAATTTTGCCGTTTGTAGGCCTATCTTTAGATTAATATCGTTATTTCCAGATAAGTTAGGTACTATTTCATACCATTTTGCAATGGTATCACCAATACCTGCATTCAAATATCTTATTGGAGCTTCTTTAATTACACTTATGTCCACTAAAACAAGTTTTGGAGATTTTTCTAACAAAAAGTAATCTGTATGTTCACCATTTTCATTATATATTACTGATAAAGCCGACCATGCAGCACAGGTGGCAGCAATAGTTGGAATTGTTACTACATACAGGTTTGCTCTTTCACCTATTGCTTTTGCCAAATCCAATATTGTTCCTCCGCCTACGCCTATAATTAAATTTACTCCTAATTTATTGGCCAACTCAGTATACTTATCTATAGCTTTAAATGTACAATACCCACTATACTCTTCAGTGTAATATTGAATTTTTTCTTTGTTAAAACTCTTAAAAAATTTTTTTTCTACTGCCTGTAGTGCTGATTTTCCACCAACAATTAATGCATAATTACCTAGCTTAGAGATGTATTCCCCACTTTTTTCTAGAGCATTTATTTCATTAACATAAACTTCTGGTGTTTTAATTCTTATCATTTTTTCATCCCCTTAAAATATATTTAATACCATTGTCTGATTGTTGAACCTAGTACAATATCTCTTAGACTTTCTATGAATAATTTATTTTCCTCTGGCCTTCCAATTGTAACTCTGAGCCAAGTTGGCATATTAAATTCAGTACCTGCATGTACATCTATACCCTTTTCCAATATTTTATTGGCTACATAAGTACTATCTTTTCCTACATTAACCATTATAAAATTTGTTTCAGTAGGAATATACTCTAGCTTCATTTCTTTAAAAGTCTTGTAAAAATATTGTTTACCTACAGTATTACTTTCAATACATTTTCTCTTAAAATCCTCATCTTTAAGACTAGCTGCAGCAGCAACTTGAGCTAATGCATTAACATTGGCAGGCATTCTTATCTTATTAAGATAAGCAATTATATGTTTATTTGCTATACCATAACCAATCCTAAGCCCCGCTAATCCATAAACCTTTGAAAATGTCCTTAGAATTATTATATTTTCATATTTATACAATAAGTTTGTAGTCTGAGGATACTGTGGATCACTTACAAGTTCGTAATAAGCTTCATCAAATACCAGGATTATATTCTTCGGTACTGATTCTAAAAAATCCATTAACTCTTTCTTTTTAAATATAGTTCCCGTAGGATTGTTTGGATTGCACAACCAAATAATTTTAGTTTTATTAGTTATTTTATCTGCAATTTTTTTCAAATCCACTCTATGATCCTTTAACGGAACACTTACAACAACACCATCCATTTTAAGGGTTGCTGTCTTATACCACCAAAAAGATGGATCCGGAATAATTGACTCATCCTGTGGATTTATAAAAGTTTGTGCAATTAATTCAATAATTTCAAATGAGCCATTTCCAAAAATGAATTGTTCCAGCTTTAAGTCATAAATATTGGCCAATATCTCTCTTACCTCAGAACATATGCCGTCAGGATACAAATATAATTTATTAATATACTCCTTTAATGCGCCTTCAACCAAAGGCGAACATCCATTAGTATTTTCATTTGCTGATAATCTTAAAATATTATTAGGACCTAATTCTCTTTGTATTTTTTCCACAGCTTTAGATGGTTTATGAACTTGGATATTATTTAATGAATTTCTACACTTTAGTTTAGTCATAATATAATCATTCCTTTCAAATTCAATAATGAAAAAAACCAGAGACCTTAAATATAAATTTTATTTAAGGTCTCTGGTTTTTCCAGTCAACTAAAATTTAACAATATATAATTAATTTCATGAAATAAAAAATCCCTTTCGCAGATGAAAAGGAGTATATGCTAAAAAATTTTTAACATTGATTTCCCCATCTTTCAGAAATACATCTGCAGGACTTAGCACTTCGTATGAAAACACACTACTTGCTGAAACTTCATCGGGCCAGCCCCTCGGTTTCTCTTGATAAGGATATTTATTAATTTATTTTTGTATTATATTTCTAACAACGTAAACAACCTATCTATAAAAACATTTCTAGTCACAAGGTTTAGAAATTTTATTTATTTTAGAATAATATTTAATTAATCTTTTTAAAGCTTTATCTATAGGTTGATTTACATCAAAAACCTCTATTCCATTCCTATTTAGAAACATAACAGCTTCTCTACCTATTTGACTTACCAGAACTATTTTGCATCCTGAAAGATGTTTAATAACAGATAAAATTCTATCATAGTGATCTCCTCTCTGGAGAAAAATATTATCTATTTTTCTCAATTCTACAAATTCATAATTATCATCTTCCACTTTATATATATAAAATTGGCTGGCTTTCCTAAAATGTTCATTTATAAATTTGCCATCACTACTTGCAACTGCAACTTTATAATTCATATGCACCCTCCCATAAATCAATTAAATCTTGTAAGAACTACAGAATATATATCTTCTAAGAGTTTTAGTCCGCCTGAATATCCTACATAGGAACTATTTATTATAAGCCTTTCAAATACAGGCCATGAAATAGTAATATAATGCGCCTTTGTTTCCTCCGCTATTTTCTTCTCCCATGAACTTCCTATAATCAATGGATATCCATAAAAATCCGTATTTTTAATTTCGTTATCTATCTTATATCCATCTGTACAAAATTCTACTTCTGCTTCTATACCATCATTCAGCTCTTTAAAATATTCCCTTACGTTATTTTGATATTTTAAAGGAGTATCATCAGTTATATATTGTTTCGAAGGAAAGAGTCCAAAATCATTTACCAAAAATTTAGTAATTCCAACACAGTACTGAGCATCTGAAACTACCACAAAACGCTTTGACATAACACGAGTTTCAAGAAATACATCTGCAAAACGCTCTATATAATAATAATATTCCTGTTCATGACTCTCAATGATATCTTCCACTTTTTGCTTATCTATTTTCGCAAACTCACCTAACGCACGTAGGAATTTGCTTGTTTCAAAAGCCCCTATAGGCAATACTGGATAGTGAAAATAAGGGGTACCAAATTTATTTTCTAAAAGTTTCATATTTTCAAGTCCTACCCAAGGGGATACCAAAAGGTTAAATTCTGCCTCTGGTATTTTATCTATATTCTCAATTCCTCTTCCATATCCGAATATAGTATTGGGAATTAATCCAAGCTCTGAAACAAGCTTTTCTAATTGTCTTAAATTACCAAGCCAAAACGGATCATGAAGAGGTATACTAGCCCATATATTTACTAATTCCTTCGTCTTCTTGTTAGAAGGTTTCAAATATTGTTCAATAATAGCTTCAATGACCCACTCATGGCCCAAATAATTATTACCTTTAAATCCAGGTGTTGATGCATATATCACAGGCTTTTTTGCATTTTTAAATGAGCGTACCACTTCTTCTGCATCATCTCCAACTATCTCTGAACTACAGCTGGTTAAAACTACATAAAGATCTGCATCTATCACTTTAAGTGCATTTTCTATGGTTTCTTTGATCTTACCCTCTCCTCCAAAAATCACTTCTTTTTCACTTATATTTGTGCATGGAAATATATGAGAGGAAAAATATCCTGAACTTCCAAAATCCCTTTCAAGTTTTTCAGCACATCCCGGTCCAGAGTGTAAAACAGGAATAGCTCTGGTTATTCCATGTACAGTCTGCATAGCTGCCATAGCACATTTATATCTTGGCTGATCTAATATCTTTGTCATATTACCATACCTTTCTTTAAAAATGTTGAATTATTTTGCTCATACCACCAATCCGTATATGGCAATTTAACTCTAGAAGCAAGATTTTTTTCAAAACTCCTATTATTAATTGTATCAAGCACACTATATGCAAAATTTAATGTTCCCCTATATCCAAAAATCATATATTCATCATTTACACATAAGGCAGGTATTCCCTGCTTTATAGCCCATACAGTAGTTCCTGGATGCCTTGAAAAATATATATCCGGATGATATTCATTTAATATATTCAATATTTCATAATTCTGTTGTTCAGTTACACTTAATTTTATATTATGTGATGAATTTTTCATTAAATAATTAACAGCAGGGGGAATTATACCGCTGTCATGTTTTCTATCATAATGCCATGCACCTGCCCATGCTATTTCAATACCAAGTTCCTGAAGCACACGGGATACTTCAAAAGTATAGCCAGGTCCCATTCCAAGTACTGCCCTTAACCCCTTAAGTTTCTTTTTTACCTCTTCTATTTTAGGTAAGTATATTTCTCTTTCTCTTTTTATATAATTTTCTACTTCCTGCTGCTTTTCTATTACTTCACCTATACTCCTAAGCCAGGTCTCAAATCCTGCAATACCTAATGGATTGATTGTTTTTATATATGGAACTCCATATTTTTCTTCAAGACCATTTCCCAAATATGTTCCAAGTGTTCCACATATACATACTGTAGCCAGAGATTCTGATAAATGGGACAGTTCTTCTATTGTTGAATTCTGATATAAAAATAATGGTTTCACTCCAAAATTTGAAAATATATCTATTATCTCCTCTCTGGCACTTTCATAAAAATTTTTAAAATTAATTATATTATTCTTTTTATTAGGAGGTTTCACGATATTGGTAAGAACTGCATGATCTGAAGCATCAAACCCAGAAGCCCACACTCTAGATCTAAATCCTTCACAATAAACAGCAGCTATTGGTACTGGTATCTCTTCTTTCAATTCCTCTACAACACTATCTACATCTTCTCCAATAATACCTGTTGCACAGGAAGTTCCTATAAAAATTGCTTTAGGATTATATCTTTTGTAAATTTCTCTTGTTATTTCTTTAAGACTTTCTGCAGCCCCAAATACTGTATCTCTTTCATTCATATCAGTTCCAACAAATACAGTGTTATTTATAATTCCTCTTTTAGTAGCCATTTGAATATTTGTAACATTTACATTTGCTGACATGGCTGTACAGCCTGATGGTGCATGGTTTATTACTGCTACATCTCTTATTCCGGAAAGTTGACTTAATGCACATCCTGCATTACAAGAGCTGGATTGACTAAAACATCTTTCCCTGTTATTTAAATTTCCACATTTTGACCTATTACATAAATCATGTAGATCTCCGCTGTAGCCTGTAATAGCTCCCAGCCGCTCCTCTCTCGTCTGGGAAAGTGAGGTGTTAAAATTAATTGACATACTTTTCATCTCCTTTTAACATTTCCAAATAATTGTAATAAAAAAAGAGATACTAAGTAAAATTTATAATACTTAATACCTCTGGTTTTCCAGTTAGCCTTATCTAAATAATTTTTATTTATTTTATACCACATAAATTAAAAAGGCTAATTTTACTTTATAAAATAAGACTAGCCTCCAGTATCTCTAGTGAACTAACTATACTTATTTCCATCATAATTCAAATTAATCTTACACTTTTTATATATTAGATTTATAATTAATCTAATAATATAAAAAATGTAAGGTTAGGTGTATTTATTGTCAACTATATCACTTTTTATTACTATACTACTTGAAAAATTTTTTGTCAATATAATAATCATACTAATTTTAATCTGAAACTAAACTTTGAATTTTTGAATGATTTCATTAAGTCTTTGTGCCAAATGAGATTGTTCTTCAGCAGTTTTGCTAACCTGTATAATACCTTGAGTTGCATAATTTATAGAACTCTTAATCTCATTGGTACTTTCTGATGATTTTTGTGCAGTTTCTGCCATACTACTAATAGCTTTAGTTATTTCATCTACTGTAATTTTTATTTCTTTTGTCATTGTTGCTAATTCCTTGGAAGTATTAAAAGTAACTTCAGAATCTTTAAAATACTCCTCTCCTGTATTTGAATAATTATCTAACTGGAGATTTACATTTTCATCAATAAATTTTAATAATTCGTTACTTGTACTTGAAAGATTGTCGAAAGCTTCCTGAACCTTTACTACAGTACTTTGTATAGTAGAAACCACTTCAGAGGATTGTTCAGCTAGAACCCTTACTTCTTGGGCAACTACAGCAAATCCTTTTCCTTGTTCCCCTGCTCTTACAGCTTCAATAGATGCATTTAATGCCAGTAGATTGGTTTGTTCTGCAATACTTGCAATCACATCTGCCATTTCTTTTATTTGTGAAACTACTTTTCCATCATCTATAGCTTTTAATATTCTTGTTTCTTCATCTTTATAAATATTTTTACACTCTTGTATTGAACCCCTGGCATTGTGCTGTATTGAAAGTGCCTTTTCTTTAGCCTGGCTTGCATTAATATTTCCATTTTCAGCTTTGCTTGATAATTCGTTTACATTTGCATCTATTTCCTCTACAGATGCAGTTACCTCCTCTGCAGAAGAAGTAACTTTCTGTGAACCTGCTACTATGCTATTTATTGAACCATTCACACTTTTAAATTTTAATGTTATTTCTTCAACTGCCGCAGAAAGTTCTTCACTGGAAGAACTCATACTCTTAGAATTATCAATGATGGTTTTTACTAGTTCTTTTACATTTTTCTGTGCAATATTAAGCAAACTAGCTGTTTGTGAAAATTCATCAGCCCTTGTTATCTTTATAGGAGTACTAAAGTCACAGACAGACAGCCTTTTTGCAAAATCCTGTATTCTTAACAGAGGTCTGGTTACATATTTTGCAATAATTATTCCACATATAACAGCGGCTATAAGCATAATAATTAAAATTACAAAAGCTGTTGTCATACCTGCATTTAAATCTCCTACATAATCACTCTGGGGAAGAACAGCTATAACTATCCAGCCCGTTTCTTTAGATTGATTAAATCCAACTACTTTTGAAGATTTTCCATCTTTATATTGTAAATTTCCATGTTTCTCATTTAAAATTGTTTGTCCAGATGGAATCTCTTTTTTTATGCTAAGCATTAATTTGCTTTTATCAGGATCCGCAATAATAGTACCATCCGGTAAAGCTAGTATAGAGTATCCTGTTTTTCCAACTTTAGTTGCCGTTAACTTATTGCATAATGTAGATAAATCAATGTCAATACCTACAACTCCTTCTTTTCCGTCATTGAAATGTAATTGTTTAGCAATAGTTATTATAATCTTATCTGTAACAGCATCTTTATAAGGTTTAGTTACGGACACTTGTCCATTGGCAGCTATTGCATCTTTATACCAGGGCCTGCTGGTAGGATCATAGCCTTCAGGTAGTTTAGCATCAGGATATATAATCATCTGTTTTGATCCATCTGCTACATATGATTGCATTATATCTTTATTACTGTCAGTTATACTTCTCAGTGCATTGATTATATCGTCTTTATTCTCTCCTATTACAGCCTGATTAATTGCCAAAGCTTGTATTAAATTTTTTAATGAATTGCTATGTAAGTCTATAAATGAAGTTTTTTCATCTGATATTTGAAGAGTTAGCTGGCTTGCTTTATTATTTACAAGTTTTGATGCAATGTGAAAACTTGTAATAGATATTACTAACAGTGGTATAACGATAAATAATATTAATATACTGACTAGCTTATGCTCCAATGATATTTTCTTTAACATATATAAATTTCACCTCCCTTTTTAAACTTTTTATTAACAAATACACATTATCATATCTTACCACATATGTTTTTCAAAATCCATAATAATTCGACATGATATTTTTAGATGAAACTCTTATTTAAAAAATATAATTTTTAAATAAATTTTAGTTTAATGCAACAAAATTAAAACCACCAATTAGCTAAATGACACTAACTGGTGGTTAAACAAACCCTAACTCATATAAAAAACTTGGTTTTACTTGAATTTTTTATCACCTTTTTTCGACCGCTTTTTCAGTACTACTACGCACATCACAAAGGCTTATAGTAATTTACAAATTGGACGTTTTATAGGAATATACACTATTAATAATCAACTTCCTACAGACTAACACTTGTACACAACGGAATATCTATAAATATAAACACATACCTATAAATAAACTAATTGCATTTTTACCCTAACTATTTTAAAATATTTAACATTTCAATTCATATTAAATTATGAGTTAGGATCTGCAAGAAAAATTTTTTTACTTTCTTGTTTATATTATACCCTGAACATTTAGATAAGTCAACTAAATATTTAAAAAATTAACGCAAGTAAGAAAATAATATTATATTTGAAAATTGATAGAGTTCTTTAAATTTACAGCTGTTTTCAAATTACGTATATATATTTCTCTA
Organism: Candidatus Clostridium eludens; assembly: GCF_045310515.1. NCBI lineage: Bacteria > Bacillati > Bacillota > Clostridia > Eubacteriales > Clostridiaceae > Clostridium > Candidatus Clostridium eludens. The sequence continues at coordinate 166,522 of NZ_JBJHZX010000005.1, forward strand.
TTAAAATACAAATTTTCTGCATCTTTTAAAGAAATTTCTACAAACGTAATTTTTTCATTAGGTTTCATCTGTGCTATTTTTTCTAGATCTACAGAAGCTATCTGTGCAATCTTAGGATACCCTCCTGTAGTCTGCCTGTCTGCCAAAAGTATAATAGGATTGCCATCGTGAGGAACTTGAACGCTTCCAAAAGAAACCGCTTCAGAAATCATTTCAAAAGTTTCAGTTAACCGAATCCTAGGTCCTAATAGATGGTATCCCATTCTATCAGACTGCAGTGAAATCATAAAATCAGAATGAAAAAAATCATTTAAACTTTCTTGAGAAAAATACTTGAATTGTCTTCCTCTAACAACTCTAATAGAATTGTATCCACTTCCCCCTTTTCTGTATCCTCCCACTTTCCAGTTAACTGAAATAAATGCTTGTGATGCCTTTTCTTTTAATAGTCTATCCATAATATTAATGGATTTTTTTCTCGGAGGATTGAGCTTAATTATATCACCTTTTTTCAAAGCTCTTCCTTTGTATCCTCCTATTCCAGCCTTAATGTATGTACTTTTACTTTTCATAATCTCAGGAACATCAAATCCTCCAGCAACAGATAAATATGCACGACAGCCTAATCTGCAATTACTAAATTCCAATATGCTGTCCTTATTTAAATATACAGGTCTCCACATAGGTACAGATTTTCCTTCTATAGTTGGTAAAAAATCTCCTCCCGTTATGGAAAAAAGAGTTCCTTTAGACATCTCTAAATAAGGTCCCACTAATGTAATTTCCAGTGCTCCTTCTCCTTCCTTATTGCCAACTAGAATATTGGCCAGACGGAGTGAATACATATCCATAGCACCGCTAACTATGACCCCATACCTTTGATATCCATATCTGCCTAAATCCTGAATAGTTGTAAGAAGTCCTGGTTTAAAAATCCTTATATTCACTTTTCGCTCTCCTTATATTTTTCATATTCACTAAGGGAAATAGAATAAAATTTCACTATATCCCCTGGCTTTAGAATACTTGGAGGACATTTATGAGGACAGAATAATGCTCTAGGTGTACTTCCAATAATCTGCCATCCTCCTGGAGTACTAATTGGATAAATGCCTGTTTGCATTCCCGCAATTCCAACGGAACCTATAGGAACTGATTTACGTGGTGACTTACGCCTTGGAGTGGATATTTCTTTAGACATTCCTCCTAAATAAGGGAAGCCAGGAGCAAATCCAATCATATATACAACATATTCATTACTTGAATGAATTTTTATCACTCTATCTAAAGAAATATTATTATACCTGGCAACATACTGAAGGTCTGGTCCAAATTCTCCCCCATAGCATACGGGAATTTTCACAATCCTCACTTTTCCTTCAAGTGACAGATTAAGATTACAAAGCATTTTATCAATCATTAAAGAAACTATTTCACAGCATTGTTGTTCTCCCTCTGTTACAGATTTCACCTTTACCGCATCATAAAATATGGTAAGAGTAGAGAATGCAGGTACATACTCCACCATTCCTGTAAAAGGATGTTCATCCAAGTATTTTGCAAACATTCTAACTATTTGATGTATATCTTTATTTATTTCCTTTCCGAACTCTACTAAAACCGCAGACTCACTTACAGGAAAGATACTCCATTTAAATTCATACTGCTTCATATATAATTGATCCTTTCTACAGAAACACCAGAACTCTCAAGATAGTCTCTAATCTTACTTGCAAAAATTAATGACTGCCTGCTGTCACCATGAATACATACCGTATCAACTTTTATTTTAATATCTTCTCTCTGCTGGCACATAACTAAACCATCTTTTACCATGCGATAAACTCTAGATATAGCCTCACCGCTATCTGTAATCACCGCATCAGGCTCACTTCTTGGAGTAAGGGATCCATCTATTTGATAAGTTCTATCTGCAAATACTTCACTGGCCGTTTTAAGTCCTATTCTATTGCCTTCAGATATAAGTTTACTCCCTGACAATCCAAAAAGAACAAGTTCAGAATTAACTTTATATACCCCTTCTGCAACAGCTTCAGCAATAGCTTTGTTTTTTGCTGCCATGTTGTAAAGTGCTCCATGAGGTTTCACATGCTGCATTACTCCACCTTCAGATTTTACAAATGCATAAAGTGCCCCTATTTGATACACAACCATATTATAGACCTCCACAGGAGATATATCCATATTACGCCTTCCAAATCCAGCTAAATCAGGAAGCCCTGGATGGGCACCAATTGCTACATTATTTAAAAGAGCACTCTTTACGGTTTCATGCATTACTCCTGGATCTCCCGCATGAAATCCACATGCAATATTAGCAGAAGTAATATATTTTAATACTTCCTCATCACATCCTATTTTATAAGCTCCAAAACTCTCTCCAAGATCACAATTTAAATCAACTTTATACATATCTTCTCCTTCCTAAAATACACATCTACCATCTTTATTATCAGGTAACAGTTACTTTTTGTACCTTTCCATCTTTTATCTCTATAATTCTATCCGCTCTATTTGCTATGTTTTTATCATGGGTTACAATAATAAAAGTTGTATTAAATTTGCTGTTTATACCTCTAAATAAATTATATATCTCACCTGCATTAGTGGAATCTAAATTTCCTGTAGGTTCATCTGCCAAAATTATTTTAGGTTTGTTCATAAGTGCCCTGGCTATAGCTACCCTTTGCTGCTCTCCTCCAGATAAATCATAAACATTCTTCTTTCTAAGATCTGCAATACCTACTAAATCCAAAAGCTCCTCGGCCCTAGCTTTGACCTTTCTTCCACACAAAAAATGCTTTATTCTATAAGGCATAAGTACATTTTCCATAGCATTAAATTCAGGAAGAAGGTAATGAAATTGAAAAATAAACCCTATATTTGTATTTCTAAAAGAAGCCAAAGACCTCCTACCCATATCTTTTATATTTTTCCCTTCAATATAGACCTGACCTTCTGTGGGATTATCTAAAATACCCATTATATTTAATAAAGTAGTTTTTCCACTCCCTGATGCTCCTATTATGGAATTAAAAGAACCTTTTGGTATAGATAAGCTAATATCATATAAAACTTTATTTTTAATTCTCCACCCAAAAACTTTACTAACATTTTTAAGTTCAATAATATTATCCATTTTTTATTACCTCCACAGGATTAAGTCTAAAAGATTTAAGTGCAGGGAAAAATGCTGCAAAAGTTGAAGCAGCTATGTCAATAGCACATGATAATTCAATAAACCTATAGTTTACAATTATATCAACTAAAGGTAATCCTTTAGAATTAACTATATACTTATTGAACCCCTTTATATAAATCCACGTAAAAAATAACCCTAATGCTGTACCCAATACTCCTAAAATAAATGCTTGTACAAAAATATAAAACCTGCACTGCTGTCCCTTATTCCCATAGCTTTTAATATGCCTATCTGTTTATACTTTTGAACTACACTTATACCAAGTATACTTATAATGCTAAGAACTGCGGCAAGAAGTACAAAAAATTGGATTATAAGGGTACAAATTTTTTGCCCAATCATGCCATTGGCCAAAAACTGATTTTGATCTTTCCAGTTTTGAACTTGTAAGTTTTCATCAAGAAGTACTTTTCCTATAGCTTTTGCCTCCAGGTCCGCATTATATATATCCCTCACTCCTACTTCTATAGAAGTAACTTTATCGCCAAAGCCAATCAGCTGCTGCACTGCAGTTAAATCCGTAATAACCCAAGTAGCATTTATCTTAGAGGCACCCAAATCAAAAAAACCTACTACATTCAAAGTTAATTTTTTTGCGCTTATAGTAAATATGTCAATATTATCTCCTAATTTAAGGCCTAACCTTTCTTTTAAGTCTTTTCCTACAATAACTTGTCCAGCACTTTCATACATCTTTCCCTCATATATATTATATTTCATACCATATAACTCACTTACATCTTCAGGAATAAAGCCTCTCATCTGAACTGGCTGGTTTGCATTTTCAAGTTTGATAAAAGCCTGGCAATCAGCCACCGGTGCCACATGATTTACATTTAAATCCCCTTTTATAATTTTCATTTTTTTGTCCTGCCAATTTTCAATACCTCCACTATGAGAGTAAACTGTAACCTGAGAAGAGTCTGCAACAATTTTATTTAAAATGGTATTTTCCAGTCCACTACTTAAAAGCCCTATAAAAATCTGAACAGAAACCCCTATGGCTATACCAAGTATTATAACAAAAGTCTGTATTTTACTGTGTTTTAAAAATTTCCACGCTATTTTAAATGCAACAAACATTACACCCTCCTAAATTACATTTATTATTTCATGTCTAAAATTATAGAAAAAAGCTATTTTTTAGATACATTAACTATAATTATAGCTAATATTTATATAACCAACAACAAATACAAAAGTTTTTATAAAGTCTAAAAAATAATATCATCTTTTTTGTATACACATATGTTAAAATAGAGTAAATATTATAAATTTTAAGATAGAGGGGAAAAATTTGATATCTATAAGAACTGATAGAGAAATAAGCTACATGGCATCAGCTGGAAAAATACTGGCATCCTGCCACAAAGAAATTAAAAAAATGATAAAACCTGGTTTAACTACTATGGAGATAGACTCCTTCGTAGAAAAATATCTAAAGGAACAAGGTGCAAAACCAGAACAAAAAGGTTATATGGGATTTCCTTATGCCACATGTGCCTCGGTGAACGATGAAATTTGCCACGGTTTTCCAACACATAAACCCTTAAAGGAGGGTGATATTGTAACTATTGATATGGTTGTAAATTCAAATGGCTGGCTGGCAGATTCTGCGTGGTCATATCCAGTAGGAAAAGTCTCACAAAAAGCTGAAGACCTTATGAAAGTTACAAAAAAATGCCTTTATAAAGGTATAAAAGAAGCCATTTGTGGAAATAGAATAGGAGATATAAGTCACGTTATACAAACTTATGCAGAGTCTCTAGGATATTCTGTGGTAAGAGACTATACAGGACATGGCATAGGTAAGGTAATGCATGATGACGTAGTGGTACCCCATTACGGCAGAGCTGGAAGAGGGCTAAAGCTTAGTGAAGGAATGGTGATTACCATAGAGCCTATGATAAACATAGGAACCTACAGAACCATATTAGATGATAATAATTGGACAGCACGTACTGCTGACGGCAGCTTATCGGCACAATATGAACACACCATTGCTATAACAAAAAATGAACCTATAATCTTAACAGATCAAGATAATATATGATAACAAACCACAAATAATACTTATTATTTGTGGTTTGTTATTACCGCATTATTTTAACTATTGAATAAAAATATTCATGTTACACAATATATATAACTTAACATTTCAACTTAAAAGATCTATTACAGAATAAAGGGGAATAAGTAAATATTACTTTTAATATAATATTTAAGTAAAACAATATATAAACGAGAGGAGGCATTACTTACATATTAAATCTTATATATGTAAGTATAATTAAATTATGATTGATAACAAAGCATTTTATAAACTAAGTTATGGTTTATATGTTATAAGTTCTATTTCTGGAGGTAAGAAAAATGGCCAAATTGCAAATACAGTTTTTCAGATAACATCAGATCCAGCTAAAATTGCAGTAAGTATTAATAAACAAAATCTTACCCATGAATATATACAAAAAAGCAAGTTAATAGGAGTATCCGCTCTTTCAACAGAAGCCCCTTTAGAATTTATAGGTAAGTTCGGTTTTAAATCAGGAAGAACTACTGATAAGTTTTCTGGGGTATCCTTTAAAACAGGTGCAAGCGGTGTCCCAATAGTTCTTGATAATGCTGCTTCATGGATTGAGTTAAAAGTTGAACAAGAAATAGACGTAGCAACCCACACTATATTTATTGGAAAAGTACTTAATTCAGAATTATTAAAAGATATAGACCCTATGACATACTCATATTATCAAAATGTAAAACGTGGCAAGTCTCCACAAACCTCACCAACTCACGCAGCAAATAAGAATAATCCTGTAAAAAACATGCCTAAGTATCAATGTTCAATATGCGGATACATTTATGATCCTGCTATAGGAGATCCTGACTCGGGTGTTAAAGTAGGTACTCTATTTGAAAATTTACCTAGCAACTGGAAATGCCCAGTCTGTGGTGTAGGCAAAGATAAATTTAAACCCTTAGACTAAATAATAATTATATGATTTAAAATCTTTACATTAACTATAGGATTTCCTTTTACAAATTGACATTATAAGTTTTTAAAAAGTTAAAGGAACTCCTATAGTTTTACTATAAATTATAAAAATTTAATATTATTATGTTGAAAATATATAAAATATATATTAATATATAAATATAAAGTTAAACTTAATAATTGCTGTTAAAAGGGAGTAATTGAAATTACAAAGTCAACATTTCGATTTATATTTTCTAAATCTGGTTTTGTAAACCCTAACAGGGTAATAAGACTTTTAACATAATTCATAATTTTACTTATTGTGAATTACGTTAAAGGTCTTATTTTTTTTATTATAAGTTTGCTTGTTATTTGATTTTCAGATACTCAATTAAAAAATGGGAGGTAAAATTTTATGTCTACAAAAAAATCTTTATTACGCTTATGCTTTTGGGTAGGACTAGCTTTAATATTTAACATTGGAATTTATATTTTCATGGGACCGGAAAAAGCCCTATCTTTTCTAGGCGGGTATGTAATTGAACAAAGTCTCAGCCTTGATAATATCTTTTTATTCTTACTCATATTTGAAAGTTTTTCAATAAAACCAGAATATCAAAAAAGAGTATTAACCTACGGAATCTTCGGAGCAGTGGTATTAAGGCTTATATTTATACTATTAGGAGTAACCATTGTCAATAAATTTCACTGGATGTTATATATATTTGGACTGGTACTTATAGTAAGTGGTATTAAAATGTTTTTTAACCATAATAAATCGAATAACTTTCATGACAGTAAAATAATTAAATTACTTAATAAAATAATTCCGGTATCCAAAGAATTACAAGGCGAAAAATTTTTTGTTAAGAAAAATAGCATACTTTATGCAACTCCATTATTCGCTATATTAATATTAATAGAAGCTTCAGATATAATTTTTGCAATAGACTCAATACCTGCTATATTTTCTATAACTACAGATCCGTTTATAGTATATACTTCAAATATATTTGCTATATTAGGGCTTAGAAACATGTATTTTGTACTTGAAAAACTTCATAAAAGCTTTGCTTATGTTAAATATGGAGTTGCATGTATACTTATATTTACAGGCATTAAACTTTCAATTACTTTTTTCCACATAAATATTTCAATAATAGCATCCTTATTAATTATATTTGCAATAATGTCAGCGAGTATTTTAGCCTCTATGATTTTAAATAAAAAAGCAGCTACTTACCATCCTTCCAAAATCTCTAAAAACTCTACTAAATAACTGTACAAACATATTTTAAAATTAAGGATAAATTTTAATGATAGCCTAGCTTATAGAATTTCATGGCTATCATTAAGTTTATACTTTTTTACTAATTCCCATGTATTATTTTTCCACTGATAAAGAGATATATTATCAAAATACTCATTAAAATTACAGGTATATTTATTAACATAATCCCATATTTCTTTGAATCTATCCTTTATTCTCTTAGATACTACGGTACAATGAAAAACTTTATTTTTTCCTTCATTATGTTTGAATTTTATCCACGGTACCTTTTCTAATTCATCTATAAAATCGTCGTGGACTTTTTTAGCTTGTGATGACATTTTTATATCCATATAAACTACATCTTCTCTAAATGTTCCATAACCTTCAATTTTTATTGGTGGCTTATAATTACTCTTAGAAAATTTATTTAAGATATTTGTTATATCCTCAATTTTATCAGTTTCAAAAGGTGCTTTTATTGTAAAATGGGCCGGTAATTTAGTACGTTTTTTATTGAATTTATAACAGACATCATTAGTTAATTTCTCATGAAATTTTAATGCTTCTCCACCTATAGCACACACAATAACGTATCGTTCCACCTTAATCTCTTCCTTTCATTATTTATCAATGAACATTATATCATTATTATTTTCATATAACTACATTTCCATTCTCAATTACTTTGTGTACTATATTTAGAAATTATATAAAAATTAGGTATTGACAAACATATTATAAGAATATATACTTTTTCATAAAATATAATTAAATATGGAAAATTCTTATCAAGAGTGACAGAGGGACTGGCCCTATGAAGTCTAAGCAACCTGAATATAATTTTATTTAACGGTGCTAATTCCAGAGGGTGAAAACCCAGAAGATGAGAAGCCCAAAGATTACAATAGTTTTCTGCAGTTTCTCAGCGGAAAATTTTTTTATTTTTAATAGAATTGCTTAGTTAACTACAAAACTAGAGGCTAAGTTAATCTTTTCACAACTTAATAATTTAAAAAGATCAACCTGGTCTTTCCCATTTTATTTATTAACAGGAGGAGGTGAAAATTATTATGTTAGCTGCTATTATTAATTATTTGCAAAGTACTCATTTAGAATATTATAAGGCTATTAGAATTCACATATTAATAAGTACTATAGCCATTGTAACTAGCATTATCATATCTGTACCACTGGGAATTATATGTTCTAAAAATAAAAAATTTTCCACAGTCATAATGAACTTATTTAATTTTTTAAGAATTATTCCGAGTCTGGCCATACTTGTACTAGTTATGCCTATACTTGGAACTGGCTTTCCTCCCGCTCTATTGGCGCTAACTATTCTTGCTATACCGCCTACTTTAATAAATACCTATCTGGGATTTAAAAATGTAGATAAATTCATCTTAGAAAGTGCCAGAGGCATGGGCATGGGACCCCAAAGAATACTATTTAAAATTGAACTACCACTAGCTCTGCCTTTAATAATTACAGGCATCAGAACTTCTGCTGTAGAAGTAATAGCCAGTGCTGCTTTAGCATCATACATTGGGGCCGGAGGTCTTGGAGATTTTATATTTACAGGTTTAAGTCTGAATGATTCTAAAATGCTGCTACTTGGAGGAATTTCCGTTGCACTGTTATCTATAACATCAGAAATATTGCTAGCTCTATTACAACATAATATCATTAGATACCAAAGAATTTAAATAAATTATAGGGGGAATTAAATATGTATAAAAAATTTAAAAAGACTGTATTATTCTCATTAGCTGCTTCACTGTTATTTACTCTTTCTTTTACAGGCTGCGGCAATAAATCAAATACTGCCGGCTCCAATAAGCCTACTATAAAAGTGGGTTCTAAAAACTTTACAGAATCACTTATTCTAGGTGAATTATATGCAGATGCTTTAGAAAAGGCAGGATATAAAGTAGAAAGAAAATTGAATTTAGGTGATGCTGTAGTACATCCTTCCCTAGTTAAGGGAGATATAGATCTTTATCCTGAATATACTGGTACAGGCTTGCAGTCAATATTAAAAGAGCAGCCTAAATTTGATTCAAAAGAAGTCTATGACGAAGTATCTAAAAAATATAAAGAAAAATTCAACTTAATTTGGCTAAACCCATCTTCTGGAAATGATTCGCAAGGACTGGTTATCACTAAAAAAGCATCAGATAAATATAACATTCATACTATTTCTGACCTACAAAAAAATGCCAGTAACTTAAGGTATGCATCCCAAGGAGAATTTGACGTAAGAGCTGATGGTATGCCTAGGTTAGTACAAATATATGGTGCATTTAATTTTAAGGATAAAAAAATATATGATAATGGCATTAAATACGATGTACTTCATAATGATAAAGCTGATGTAGCAGTTGCATATACTACAGAAGGACAACTACGTAAGGATGAATTTGTATCACTGGAAGACGACAAGCATGCATGGCCACCTTATAATGTAGCGCCAGTGGTTAGAGGTGATATTTTAAGCAAAAATCCTGAAATAAAGGATATTTTAAATAAAGTCACTGCTAAATTAGATAATGCTACTTTAATTAAGCTAAATGCTCAGGTAGATATAGATAAGAAAGAATACTCAGATGTAGCAAAAGACTTTTTTAATAAGGAGTTTAGCAAATAATACATTATATTTTAATATGATGTATGCTATGAAAAGAGGTGAATATAGTTTGGCAAATACTGCAATAGAATTTTTAAATGTAAGCAAAAAATTTCCCAAAGCCTCTAAATATTCTATTACCGATATAAGTGTAAGTATTGAAGAGGGAAATTTTATAACTATTTTAGGGACTTCCGGTTCAGGAAAAACTACATTTTTAAAAATGATTAATCGAATATACGAAGCTACCTCAGGAGATATATTATTCTTTGGCAAAAATATAAAAAAACTTCCTGTAGAGGACTATAGGCGAAAGATTGGGTATGTTATTCAACAGATAGGTTTATTCCCTCATATGACTGTAGAAGCAAACATTGCAACAGTTCCACAAATTTTAAAATGGGATAAAAATAAGATAAATGATAGAATAGATTATTTACTTAATTTAGTAAGTCTTTCTCCTAAGGACTTCAGAAAAAGATATCCGGGACAATTATCTGGAGGTCAGCAGCAAAGAGTAGGAATTGCCAGAGCCATGGCCGCAGATCCATCTGTAATGCTAATGGATGAGCCATTTGGGGCCATCGATGCTATTACAAGGCAAACCCTGCAGGATGAGCTAATAAAAATACAAAAAAAACTTAACAAAACAATACTTTTTGTAACTCATGATGTAAATGAAGCTTTTAAATTGGGAGATAAAATTATCATTATGAATGAAGGTAAGATTCAACAATTTGATACTGCCTACAACATTTTGTTTAAACCTGCTAATAATTATGTATCTAAGCTAATTTCTTCTGACAATATATTGCAGAGATTGAAATTACTTAAGGCCAGCTCCGTAATGCTGCCTATAGATTTCTCTATAAAAAATACCTCTTATAGAATAAGCCCTGATGAAACTTTAGATAATGTACTGGCCTTTTTCCTTGAAAATAATATAGAGTACATTATTGTAGAAGATAAAAACCAAAACCCCATAGGTAAAATAACCTTAGAACAATTAAAAGCAAATCCTAAAGTAGATAAGCTGGAAATATGTTGAGATAGAAAGGTGGAAATTATGCTAGATTATTTATTTAAATATTATGATAAAATGGCACAACTATTGGCAGAACATCTTTATATTGTATCTTTAACAATTGCCTTGTCACTATTAATTTCAATACCTGTATCAATTTTAATTCTTCGCTCTAAATTATTGTCTAGCTTGGTATTGTCCATATTTGGAGCTATATATTCAATTCCCAGCTTGGCTTTATTTGCTCTTTTAGTACCTTTAATAGGATTGGGTAAAAAAACTGCTATTTTTGTTTTAGTTATTTACAACCAGTACATTCTCATAAGAAATGTACTGGCAGGTTTTAACTCTATAGACCCTTCTATAGTAGAAGCTGGCATAGGAATGGGTTTAAGTAAATCTCAGTTGTTTTTTAAAATCCAGCTGCCTTTAGCTTTTCCGATAATACTGGGAGGTATAAGAATATCTACTGTAGTCACCATAGGAATTGCCACTATTGCAGCAGTAATCAATGCGGGAGGTCTTGGTGTCATATTATTTGATGGCCTGAGAATGAACTATTTACCTAAAATTTTATGGGGAACTATTATGTCGGCTGGATTAGCATTTTCAGCTAATGAAATAATACTACATTTTGAGAAAAAGGCTTCCTTAAAGGCAAAAGGAGAACTTACATACAGCGAATTCCAAAATGGTTTGTATTAGTTATATAAATTTATTAAGGTGGAGATAATAAATGTCAATTGAAACAAAATTGGTAAATCTTTTAGATGTTCCCGAAATAATAACACCCTATTTACACTATATTTATACGGAAAATGACATAGAACTAATGGTTACAATAGAAGATAACTCACTTTCAAAAGGAGAAATCGAAAAATCATTAAATAAAGATATGACTAATGCTCTAAAAAATGCTTATAAGAATTCTGTGATAAATAAAACAATAGAGGAAGAAATAAAATATAGTGTTAATTCTCTGGATTCCAGACTCAGCAGAATGGCTTCTTTCGAAAGAGATAACTGGAAAAAAATTAGAGAAGAGGATAGAGAAAAAATTTCAACCTGGATTTTTAAAAAATTTATTGACTCTAAAAAGAATATATCAATAAATGACTTAATTAAAGCTGGAAATAAGATTCTTCCATTAGAAGATGTTATTGAATATTTAAATACCATAGAAGAAGATATTTATGTGATTCCCTGTGACTGTAAATCTATAACTGAAAGATGCAGCTTTGACAGAAATGTATGTATAACTTTTGGAAATGAAATAAATTCTTCTCAAAATAGAGGACATGGCAAAAAATTAACTAAAAAAGAAACCATAGAATTATTAAAACATGCTGAAAAAGAAGGTCTTATCCATTCAGTAGAAAAAAATGCTATTTGTAATTGTTGTACATGCTGCTGCTATCCATTAAGAACCTCGGAAGCTCTGGGGCTTAAGGGAAAATGGCCTAAAGCTTCCTATATTGTATCTATAGACAAAGATCAATGTATAAATTGTGGTATATGTATAAAACGCTGCCAATTAAATGTATTTGAAAAAAAGGATAGCATCATATATATGCACAGCAGTAGATGCATAGGCTGCGGCATATGTACAACTACTTGTCCTAAAAAAGCCTTAAAGCTGCAAAAGTTATAGAATATTAACAAATAATATATTGAGAGGAGTTATTAGTTTGACCACTAAAAAATTTAAATTCGATACACTTCAAATTCATGCAGGGCAAAAAGTAGATTTGCAAACTGGAGCTACTGCTGTACCAATATATCAAACTTCAGCATTCCGCTTTGATACTTTTAAAGATGCCAAAGCAGTTAGTTCTTATGAAAAATTTGGATATAACTATACTAGATTTAGGAATCCAACTCAAAGTGCACTTGAGGAAAGAATAGCCTCGCTTGAAGGTGGTTCAGCTGCCCTTGCTGTCAGTTCTGGAATGGCTGCCATTTCCTATTCCATACTAAATATTTTATCTCAAGGGGATGAGATAGTAGCCTCAGATACTCTATACGGCGGCACACATAGTACATTTACAAATTTATTTTCAAATATGGGGATAAAAACTAACTTTGTAGACCCTAATAGCATAGATAATTTTAAAAACCATATTAATGAGAAAACTAAAGCTATATATGTAGAATCCATGGGAAATCCAGGCATTAATATTGTAGATATAGAGCCTTTATCAAAATTAGCTCATGATAATGGAATCCCCTTAATCATTGATAATACCTTTGCTACCCCCTATCTCTTTAATCCAATAAAATATGGGGCTAATATTGTAGTTCATTCCGCCACAAAATTTATAGGGGGCCATGGCTCTACTATAGGCGGAGTTATAGTGGAAGGTGGAAATTTTGATTGGGCTAAAAGCGGTAAATTTCCATGCCTTACAGAAACAAATTATAATGGAATTAAATATTATGAAACATATAAAAACACTGCTTTTATATCAAAAGCCAGAGATCAGCTCATGGGCAGCTTAGGTGCCACCCTCAGTCCATTTAATGCCTTTATGTTACTTCAGGGAATTGAAACATTGTCCCTTAGAATGAAAAAGCATGTTTACAATGCACAAAAAGTAGCTGAATTTTTAAATAAAAATGATAAAGTTTCTTGGGTAAATTATCCTGGACTTAAAAACAGTAAATACCATGATTTAGGCAAAAAATATTTTTCTAAAGGTGCTGGTTCCATACTTACTTTTGGCCTAAAAGGAGGTCTTAGCAACATAGAAAAATTCATAGATAATTTACAGTTATTTTCTTTGGTAACAAATATAGGAGATGTGAAGTCTCTTGTAGTTCATCCAGCCACTACAACCCATGCAGAATTATCTGAAGAGGAACAAGCCCTGGCGGGTGTAACACCTGACTTAATAAGATTATCTATAGGCATTGAAGATATTGATGATATTATTTTTGATTTAGACACATCTTTAAGAAGGCTAAATTAACTGAATTTAAAAAACACGCAGAAATCCTACGTGTTTTTTATGCTCATCAAGTGATTATTAGGTTCAGTAGGAGGATATTTATGAGCAATAAATTAATCGATCTTTGTGCAGCAAATAGAATAAACAAAATAAATCTTGGAGAGAAAGATATTACATTAAATGAATTTATTGCAGTAGTACGATATGGTGCAAAGGTTTATTTATCAAGTGACTATACTTCCAGAGTTAAAAATTCAAGAAAATTAATAGAAAAATTTATAAGAGAGAAGCGGATCATTTATGGAGTTACCACTGGTTTTGGATATAACCATACTAAAATTATAGATGAAGACCATGCAGAAAAACTTCAAAAAAATATTCTTCTTTCCCATGCATGTTCTGTAGGAGAACCTTTAGAACCAGAGACAGTAAGAGGAATTTTACTTATGATGCTTTTAAATCTAGGCCAGGGCTATTCTGGGGTAAAAATTGAGACCCTGCAATTTATATGTGAACTCTTAAATAAAAATATTATTCCCTTTGCACCGTCCCATGGTTCCGTCGGATATCTGTCACCAGAAGCTCATATTAGTTTAATAATCATAGGTAAAGGAAAGGCTTGGTATAAAGGAACCCTTATTTCAGCAGATGAAGCGCTACAAAAGGCTCAAATAAAAGCCCCTAAGTTAGGATATAAAGAAGGCTTAAGTTTAATATCTGGAACAACATCTGTAACTGCCATGGCAGCTATTGCCATATATGATTCAATAAAATCTGCAATTAATCTTGATATTGCAGGTGCCATGTCTTTAGAAACTTTGAAAGGCACACTTCATGCTTTTCATCCTGGCATTCAAAGGGTTAGACGCCACAGTGAGCAGAAAAGTACTGCTAATAATATAAGTAAAATATTAAAAAACAGTGAAATAGCAGAAAAATATATAAATTATAGACTTCAAGATGCCCTATCCTTAAGATGTATACCGCAACTTCATGGTGCTGCTAAAAAAACTCTTAAAGATGCCTACATTACTATTATGAATGAAATGAATTCATGCTGCGACAATCCAATAATATATCCCACAGGCAATAAAGATGGAGAAGCCCTCATAGGATGTAATGCCGATGGTGCCTATGTGGGAATTGAAGCTGATTCTATATGTATTGCAGATGTTAATCTTGGTAAAATGTCTGAACGGAGAATCCAGAGACTTCTAAATGAAAATGAAAGCGGCTTACCCGCATTTTTAATACAAAATCCTGGATTAAATAGCGGGCTTATGATTACCCAATATGCCGCAGCAGGAATTCTCGGAGAAATGAGAATTTTAGCTAGTCCAGCTACAATTGATAATGTTCCTACATGTGCTAATCAAGAAGATTATGTAAGCATGGGATATAATGCATCTAAAAAAGCTTTACACATATCACAGCTTCTTGAAAATATAATTGCATTAGAAGTTATTGCTTCATCACAGGGTATAAAATTTTTATATCCACTAAAGCCATCACCTGCAACATCCAAAGTTTACAGCGAAATAAGAAAAATAATGCCTGAAATTTCCGAAGATATTTTTGTTTATCCTTATATTGAAGAAGTAAAAAAACTTATACATGAAGGAGTATTGATAAAATGTATTGAAGAAGAAATAGGGCCTCTGGAATTTTAAAATATTATTTGTAAATAAAAACTCTCCTTGATTTTTTATTTACTTCTAGTTGCCTTATTTTTTTCATCTTTTTCTAAAAACTTCATAAGCAATTGAACTCTTTCATTTTGTTTCTTCTCCAAAAATTCAGGTGTCCAATTGTAAAAACCCTTTCCTGTTTTACTGCCTAAGTTACCACTATCAACTTTGCTTTTCAAAAGCTTAGAAGACTCAGTGTAATTACAAAGATCTTTAAATAGATAGGAGGATATATTATTAAATATATCAAGACCGCCTAAATCTGCACTGCATAAGGGTCCTGTAATTGGTAATCTCCTTCCATGCCCATATTCTATAGCCTTATCCACCTCTTCTGCTGTTGCAAATCCCTGTTCAACTATATATAGTGCCTCTCTAAGCAATGCAAGTTGAAGCCTATTGCCTATAAATCCCAGGCATTCTTTTTCCATCCTAACACCTGTTTTACCTATAACCTGAACCCATTCCATAGTAACATCCGCTGTTTCAGAAGATGTATGTTTTCCAGGTACTACTTCTACTAAGGGAATAAATTGAGGCGGATTCCAAAAGTGAGCGATTACCACTCTCTCTGGGTGCTTCGTATTTGCCGCTATATCTGTAGGACTAAGTCCTGAAGTATTAGAAGCTAAAATAACCTCTGGGGAACATATTTTGTCTAGCTTAGAAAATACTTTTTGCTTGATTTCTAAATCTTCAGCTATACACTCTATTACAAAATCAGCACCTTTTGCTGCTTCTTCAATAGTCTTCACAGCTTTAATTCTACTCAATATTTTTTGCGAAGCATGTTCATCTATTTTTCCACTTTCCTCAACTCTCTGTAGATTAGCCTTTATACCCTTAAACCCTCTTTCTAAACTGGCGTCAGATCTTCCAAACATATTTACATTTAACCCACTTTCTGCACAAAGATACGCTATCCCATTTCCCATGGTACCAGTACCCAGTACAGCTATATTTTTTATATCCATGCTACCTCCTAAATCTTATATTTATAATATAATTTTTATTTATACGTCATATTATAAATCATTTTCTATATTTTGCAAAATTCAACTTGCTGAAGATAAAGAAATTCATTTTATTAAGCCCTTACTTCTTAAGAAATCCTCCGCAACTACTTTAGGATCTTCACCATTATCCACTCTATAATTCATTTCTCTCATATCATCATCTGTAATCTTTCCTTCCAGACTCAAAAGTAAAGGTTTGATTTTTGGGTATTTTTCTAATACATCTTCTCTTACTAGAGGAACTGCATAATAAGGGGGGAAAAAGTTTTTATCATCTTTAAGAAGCTTCAAATCAAATTTTTTAAGCAATCCATCTGTAGAGAAAGCATCTGTTACTTGAGTTTCATCATTTTCAAGAGAAGAATATCTAAGTCCTCCATCTAAACCTTTTACAGTTTTAAAGTTTAATCCATATAATTTTTGAAGCCCAGGGTATCCATCAGCTCTATTTGCAAACTCCATAGTACATCCTAGATTTATATTATTACTTATTTTGGTCAAATCTGATATGGTATTTATATTATATTTATTTGACAATTCTTTTTTCACAGCCAGTACATAAGTATTATTAAACCCTAAAGGTTTAAGCCACTGCATACCATAATTTTTCTTGAAATAATCTTCTACTATATCATAAACCTGATCTGCATCGCTTATAGATTCTCGTTTCATTATATTTACAAGACCTGTACCTGTATATTCTACATATAAATCTATATCACCAGACTTCATGGCATTAAAAACCACACTGCTGCCTCCTAGGTTTAACTTTCTATCTACTTTATAATCCGTATTATACTCTATCAAAGAAGAAATCATATTTCCAAGCACCAGTTGTTCATTAAAGTTTTTTGAACCAACTACTATAGTTTTTTTGTTTAATCCATTATATGTGGTAGATACGACAATACCCAGTATTATTAAGCCCACTACTGCCAAAACAGGTTTTTTATTCTTTAATACCTTAGCAATACTCTTATTTGTTCTTTTCTTAGATTTTTTATGTGAAATTTTTATACCTTTAGGAGTTACGATATCTTCAATCTTTCCTATAATAAAATCGAAAAATATAGCTAGAAAACATGCAGGAATTGCCCCTGCCAAAATCATGTTATTGTTAACAGTTTGTACACCTGAAAATACCAGATATCCTAGTCCTCCTGCTCCCACAAAAGCGGCAATAGTCATAAGACCTACTGCGGTAACCGCAGATATTCTTATACCAGACATTATAATTGGCATTGCCAGGGGAAATCTAACTTTTAGTAAAATCTGAGATTTAGTAAGTCCTAACCCTTCTGCTGCTTCAATTATGGCTCCATTTATATTAGTAAGTCCCGTAAAAGTATTCTTTATTATTGGAAGTAAAGAATATAGAACTACCATGGCAATTGCCGGCTTACTGCCTATGCCTAGAATTGGAATTAAAAAGCCTAGCAAAGCTAAACTAGGTATGGATTGTATAATATTTGCCAGTCCAATTACTACAGTAGAAAGTCTTCTTGTCCTTATTATAAACATCCCCAGAGGAATTCCTATTATTACAGATATTAAAACTGCAAACATAGTCAATTCTATATGTTCTATAAACAGATGATATATTTGCAATCTTCTGTCTATTACAAATTGAAAAAAATTATTTATTGTATTCATCAAGCATCCACATCCTTATTAATAAACTGATTACTCATCACTGATAAAAGACTACTTCTGGTAATAAGTCCTACTAAAGTTGATTCATTATCTATGACAGGAATATATCCATTGTTACCATACTCCATTTTTTCCAAGGCATTCACTATAGAATCCTCGAAATTTACTGTTATCACATTTGTTTCCATGATTTCTTTCAACCTTTTGTTTTTATCAATATTAAGTCTAATTTTCTTTAAAGTAACAAGTCCCATTAGATTATTATTCTCATTTACAATAAGCAAACTATCTACATGATTTGATTTCATTATTTCAATTGCCTGAACCACTGTCCTTTCACCACTTGATTTTATTGGATTTTTTATCATTATATCTTTTGCCTTAATTAGCTCTGGCTGATTCCATATTCTATTTTCTCCAATAAACTCCCTTACAAAATCATTAGAAGGATTTTTTAGTATTTCTTCTGGTGTATCAAATTGTAGTACACTTCCATTTCCCATAATACATATACGATCAGCCAATTTTAATGCTTCATCCATATCATGAGTCACAAAGACAATAGTTTTTTTGAAATTTTGTTGAATGTTAAATATTTCGTCTTGAAGTTGATTTCTCGTTATTGGATCTAATGCATTAAATGGCTCGTCCATTAATATTATTTCTGGGTTCATAACTAAAGCCCTTACTATACCAACCCTTTGCTGCTGTCCACCACTTAATTCATTGGGATACTTGTCCATATATTCTCTAGGGGACATACCCACCAAAGTTAACAATTCCTCAATTCTTTCTGTAATCTTTTTATTATCCATTTTTTCAATATTAGGTATTAAAGATATATTTTCAGCTACAGTCATGTGAGGAAAAAGGCCTGTTTGTTGTATTACATATCCTATGTTTCTCCTAAGTTTAATGGTATCTTCCTTTTCAAGTCTATTTCCATTTATAAAAATTTGGCCTGAAGTTGGAGTTATTAATTTATTTATCATCTTTAAGGTAGTAGTTTTTCCACAACCACTAGGACCAATAAAAATAACTAATTCTCCCCTATTTACATTTAGACTTATATTGTTAATAATACACTTGTTATTTATATTTTTACTTACATTTTTAAATTCTATCAACATAATCCCTCCTTTTTTAAAATAGTGACAACTTCAATTTATCACAAAGTTGTCACTTTGTAAAGAGAACTCCCATTTATCCTATACTTTTGAAAGTTTTAAATTTAGATTAACTGCAAAAAAATAAAAAACATAGATTCCCATAAATAAAATCTATGTCCTGATTTACATCTGATTAATTATCCATTTTTTAATAAATAAATTTCTTAATTTTATAGTAGCTAGCCTCATCACCTATTGCTATGAAAACATCACCTTCTTCAAATACAGCATAAGGGCCTGGAGAAATTATTAAATTTCCATTTCTTCTTATACCTATTATAGTAGCACTTGTATTCTGCCAGAATTTACATTCTGATATAGTTTTACCAACAATATTAAATCCCTTACATATTTTAAATTCAAAAGGTATGAAAGAATTAGTACTAATAAATCTATTTGAGTAATCTATAAGTTCATTAAGCACTGCTTCAATTTTTTTATCTATTATACTTTTTTCATTTAATAACTCTACTACTTCCTTTTTTAAGAAATTCATAGAATCTATATTTTTAAATTTACCTATAAATTTCAGACAATTGTCTACAGATTTAACAATAATTCCACTTCCCTTTGTGACTTCCACAATATCCATATCATTTAAAAGAATCATTGCCCGCCTAATAGTTTCAGGAGAAACATTATAATGACTTGCAAGAGAAGACCTCCCATAAAGTTTATCGCCTATGGAAAAATCCCCTGTTACTATTCTATTGGCTATATCTATTGCTATTTTTTGATACACAGGTTTCATAACATATTGTGATGACATTTTAGATTTACTCTAAGATATATTTAATCCTAAAGTATTTCCTCCTTTCAGATACATTGTTTTACAAACATTTATAACAATTACATTATTTTTAAAAGTAACTATAAAATATTAAAAATCCCTTAAAATATATATAAATTAATAATAATTTTACTAAGCCACTAATTAGTATAGATTATTCTTCAAGTTATGTAAATAATAATTTAACAACTTTATTAATTTATCAAGTGATTCTTAGGTTCAGGTGGAGTTTGCTCATGAGGAATACTTTTCTCCATCTGAACCTTATTAACAGTATTCTTAGTGTCTTTAGCACTTAGAATACGTTATCCTTTAGGGG